>CAYLPM010000535.1:0-2779 GCA_964385525.1 uncultured Gemmatimonadaceae bacterium | reverse complement strand
GGCCACGGACGCCGAGAGCTGATAGTTGCCCTGCCAGAAACGATGCCGCAGATCGAGCCCGGCGGCATACGCCTCGCCGGGCAGAAGCGGGGTAGTGTGCTCGTCGAGACTGCGGTGGACGGCCGTGATCATGGCGCCGATGCCCGTCCGTCCCTCCCGAAGATCCTGCTGCACGCGCGTGGCGAAGTAGTTCGTCCGCGGCTCGATCGCCCGGCCCAGGGTGCCGCGCTCACGCTCGGTCACGGCATCGAGCAGGCCGACCGAGAGCCCCGACGCGAAGCGGCCGGTCAGCTTCGCCGCCCCCAGGATCGTCGTCGCGGTCGGACTGCGGTCGTCTCCGAACTCTCCCCGGAGCTGTGGCGAGCGGCCGATCCGGCGCGAGTGGAAGAGGCCTCGGCACCCCCAGTCCACATCGTCACAGTAGACCGGGAAAGTGAAGATCCCCGTGCCTTCGAGAAAGAAGGGACGGCGCTCCTCGCGGAACGTCTCGACGGTGCCCAGGTTCAGCACCGCCGGGTCCGCCTCGACCTGACCGAAATCCGGGTTCACCGTCGCGTCGAGCGTGAGGTTCGACGTGACGCCGTACTTGAGATCGACGCCACCCGTGAGTCGCTGCCCGCGCGAGAACCCGACTGGCTCGATGACCGTCTCGTTCGCGGCTACGAGATAGGGCGTCATCTCGAGTCGCCGCGGCGACGAGATCCCGCTGATCCCGGAAACCTCGCCCGCCTGGGACACGTAGCCCTGCTGGTTCCGCCGGTACAGCGGCCAGCTGATCCGCTCGCCCGTCCGCGCGACGTCGCGCCAGATCATGAGTCCGAACGTGTGCTCCGCGAGGTCGGCGAAGCGGAGCTGGCTGAACGGAATACGGAACTCCGCCGTCCAGCCGAGAGAGTCGATCGTCGTCTCGACGTCCCACACCGCATCCCAGGACGCATCCTCCACGTTGTCGTTGTAGACGTAGAAGTCACGCTTCACGCCCGCCGGATTGACGATGAACTGATACGCCGTACGACGGTCGTGGTAGGAGTCGATGACCAGCTTGAGCTGCTCCGAGGTGGTGCGGACGTCGCGCCGCGACAGCAGCGCGACGATGCTGTCGGGCGCCGGATCGTACATGCGCGCGAAGACGTAGAAATTGCGATCGTCGTAGACGACGCGCGCCTCGGTGCGGAAGCGGGATTCCGTCCCCTCGTCGGGCTCGAGCACCAGAAAGCGATCGATGACCGGTGCTGCACGCCAGGCGGCATCGTCGTCGCGGCCGTCGAGCACCGGAGCCTCGATCGCGCGTGCCGCGCGGGCGCCGCGCGCGCCGGCTCTGCCGAGCGGGTCGGGAGTGGCGGTTCCCGTCTGCGCGGCGAGCACGCTCGGCGCAGCGAGCAGCAGGAGAGAGACGAAGAGATGGCGCATGGCTGGCTGGTCCGTGGGTTCACGGTGGCGCATCGAACGCTCACACACTGCGCTCATCGAGATTGGATGGCGACAGTGCCGTGATCGTTTGAACCCATGGAGGGGCCATGCGCGCCAAAATCGGGACACGTTCCTCACGACGATCGGCGGGCGCGCTCCCGTCGTCGGGCCGTGGTCCGTTAACCCTTGTGCCGGAAGGTGATCCGCCCGCGGCTCAGATCGTAGGGCGAGACCTCGAGCGTCACGCGGTCGCCGGCGAGCACGCGAATGCGGAAGCGGCGCATGCGGCCGGCGAGCGTCGCCAGTACGTCGTGTCCGTTGTCGAGCAGCACCCGGAACGTCGCGTTGGGCAGCACCTCGGACACGACACCTTCGAGCTCGATGGCTTCTTCTTTGGCCATTGACTCACGACTGAGGGCGGGAGCCGGCGCTCACGGCGCGCGCGGAATTGCCGACCCAATTTCACCCCGTCGCGACCGTTTGGACAGTCCCCCGGCCGCTCCCCGTACGCCCGCGTACTGGACTCAGCCAGTCGTACCGATCGGGCACGCGGCCATGCACCACCTGCATGAACCGCTGCTGGAGCGCGAGGGTGAGAGGACCCGCCCGCCCGGCACCGATCGTGATCCGGTCCACGCTGCGGATCGGCGTCACCTCCGCCGCCGTCCCGGTGAAGAAGAGCTCATCGGCTGTGTACAGCATTTCGCGCGGCACGTGCTGCTCGCGGATCGGAATCTCCATCTCACGCGCGAGCGTCAGAACGGTATCTCTGGTGATGCCGAAGAGCAGCGTGCCGTCGGTGGCCGGCGTGATCAGCGTGCCATTCCGCACGAGGAAGACGTTCTGGCCGCTCCCCTCGCTCACCAGTCCACCGGGACCGAGCGCGATCGCCTCCGCGAACCCGTTGGCGGCCGCCTCCATCTTTATGAGCTGCGCGTTGTTGTAGTGGCCGGCCGACTTGGCCAGCGACGGATACGTGTTCGGCGCGGCGCGCTGCCAGCTCGAGACGCACACGTCCACGCCCTCCTCGAGCGCCTTCTCCCCGAGGTAGGCGCCCCACGGCCAGCACGCGATGTACGTCTCGAGCGGGCTGTTCAGGGGCAGCATCCCGGCATCGCCATAGCCGCGCACGACCATCGGTCGGACGTAGCATGCCTCGAGTCCATTGCGCTCGATGAGCGCCGTACACGCGTCCTCGAGCTCCTCCTGCCGGTAGGGCGGTACCATGCGGTAGATGCGGCACGAGTCGTAGAGGCGCCGGAGATGATCGCGCAGCCGGAAGACGGCCGGCCCCTCGGGCGTCTCGTAGCAGCGCATGCCCTCGAAGATCGAGGACCCGAACTGGACGGCGAGGCTCAGCAGGTGGACG
>CAYLPM010000534.1:0-2327 GCA_964385525.1 uncultured Gemmatimonadaceae bacterium | reverse complement strand
TGGCCTGCGTTTCCACCCGGCACCTGGTGTTGGGTCGACGGGAAGGTAACTCCGTCGCGCGGCGCCGTCAGGGGTGGAGGGCCGGATCGCCCTCAGGGGATCGTGAACTCGACGCGCGACTCCACGGGGTGCGTGCTGCTGCGCAGGACGCCGACCGCCGTGTACGTGCCGCTGTGCGCCGATGATGCCCAGCGATCGCTGTAGCTGATCGTCTCGTCGCGGTCGACGGTCCGCGTCTGGAGCGATTGCGTGAACATGCGCCCGGCGCTCCACCGCCACACCTCGCGTCCGACGGAGTCGAGCACGACGAAGTCGTGCGTCTGCCCGCTGGGGAATCGCAGCTCGAGCTTCTTGCCGCTGCTGTTGGTGAGATGCAGCGAGAAGTCGATGTCCTCATCCACCGTCACGCGCATCGACGACGCCAGGGGCCCGTCCGGCGGCCGCACCTCCTCGGTTCTCGTCGCCGCCGGCTCCGAGGAGTGGGAGCGGGTTCCACAGGCGAATGCGAGAGCTCCGACGCAGAGGAGCGCGATGGCGATGCGGGTGTTCATCAGACCACTACCGGGCACGGGCGGGCGTGAGCGTTCGGCGGCGCTCACAAGGATTCGGGACTGCGAACTTATCAACATATGGACGATGCGTCAAGGCGCTACGTCACACCTAAATGACGGTCCCAGCGGTACTTGGACATTCGTAACGGGCGTCACGCCCTTTCGGGGGGCGTTCGGTTCGGTTGCTTGCGAAAAATTTCACAAGCGGTAGATTTCCCGCCGACCATGAGCGGCCAGACGCAGGGCACCGGCGGCCACGAGCCGTTCGATCCCTACCGCAAGAGCGCGGTCAGCGGCAGTGCCGCTTACGCGGGCGCAGGACTCCAGTTCGCGGTCTCCCTGCTCGTCTCCCTCTTTCTCGGACAATGGCTCGACCGGCGACTCGGCACCGATCCATGGCTCATGATGCTGGGCGTCTTCCTCGGTGGAGGCGCGGGCTTCTACGCGATGTACCGGCGGCTGATGGCGGCGCAAGCGCGCGACGAGGCGGAGCGCCGGCAGCGCGCGGAGGAGCGGAAGGCGAGAGAGCAGGTGTCGAGGGAGTACGGGTCGAGCGATCAGCGGTCGCGCGACACGCGCGCGGATCCGCCGCGGCCGGACCAGTGAGACCGATCGCCCTCTTCGCGCTCGCCACGGCCGCCCTCATTGCGGCGACCGGATGGGTCCTCGGCCTCATCTTCGTGGCGCCCGGCGAGCCCCGCGCGGTGTGGACCGCCGCCATCATCGCGTTCGTCGTGCAGATCGTCGGCTTCGCGTTGGCGCGCGTCGCGGGGCGCGGCGGCAACATGATCGCGGGGTGGGGCGTCGGCATGATCCTGCGGCTGATCACGCTTGGAGTCGTCGCGTTCATCGTCGCGCCGGCGCTCGCGCTGCCGTCGGGTGCCGTGCTGATCGCGCTGGTGTCGTTCTTCTTTCTCACGACGCTCGTCGAACCACTATTTCTCTCGCTCTCGCCATGAGACGACTCGGGATCCGGATATGTGCGGCGCTCATCGCCGCATCGTCGCTCGTTGCTTCGCTCGGCGCGCAGGAACCGGTGCCGGAACCGGCGCCCGCCGAGGCGCAGCCGCTGGTGCAGGACACCGCGCGGGGGCCGATCGCGGAGACCCAGGAGCAGGCGGCCGAACAGGTGCACGAGGAGATTCCGGAGCGGGTGGACATCATCACGCCGCACATCGTCGACGGCAGCCACATCGAGCTGCCGTGGATCCTCCCGCCGTTCCACATCTCGTTCGACCTCCCGCACTGGGAGCCGGTGCACATCGGGGGGATCGCGATCGACCTCTCGCCGACGCGGCACGCGGTCTTCCTCGTCATCGCCGCGCTGCTCACGATGGCGCTGCTCCTCACGGCCGCCTCGGCGAGCCGGCGGCAGCACCGCGATCGCGGCACGCCGACGGGGCTCGCGGCGGCACTCGAGGGGATGGTGCTCTACCTGCGGAACGAGGTCGCGATGCCGAACCTCGGCCACGGCGGTGAGCGCTACGTCCCGTTCGTGCTGACGCTGTTCTTCTTCATTCTCTTCGCCAACCTGCTCGGGCTCGTGCCCGGCGGCTCGACGGCGACCGGAAACATCGCGGTGACGGCGACGCTCGCGATCATCACCTTCCTGGTGATCGAGTGGGCGGGGATGCGCGCGCTCGGCTGGGGCTATCTGGGCACGATCGTCTACTGGCCGCACGACATGCCGCTGACGATGAAGCTCCCGATGACGCTGATCATGACCCCGGTGGAGATCATCGGAAAGTTCACCAAGCCGTTCGCGCTCGCGATCCG
>CAYLPM010000533.1:0-2631 GCA_964385525.1 uncultured Gemmatimonadaceae bacterium | reverse complement strand
CGAGCTGCTGGAGGGCGCAGCCTTGGTGCGGCGGCGCGCAAAAATCGCGCCTGGCTCGGAGCTCCTGCCCCTGGAAAACGCCGCGAAGGCACTTTCCGATTCCGAGATGGACATGGAATTGCGCACTCGGGTCGCGTTTTCGCAGACTCTCGCCGACTTGATGTATGGCCCCATCGAAGTGGAAGACGTAGCGATCTCGGCGCGATACCCCGTACAGGTCGATCGTTCCGAGGCGGGGTTCGCCGCATGGTACGAACTGTTTCCACGGTCAGAGGGGAGCGAGCCAGGGCGTCACGGAACGTTCAAAGATGTGGAGCGTCGCATCCCCGAAATCGCAGCGATGGGCTTTGAGGTCATCTACCTGCCGCCGATTCACCCCATCGGGCGCACGTTCCGGAAGGGGAAGAACAACACGTTGTCGCCGGCGCCGGATGATGTCGGGAGTCCGTGGGCGATCGGCAACGAGCAGGGCGGGCACGACGCGATCGAGCCCGCGCTCGGTCCGATCGAGGACTTCGACCGCTTCGTCCTGTTCGTGAACGATCACGGCATGGAGGTGGCGCTCGACTACGCCCTCCAGTGCTCCCCGGATCATCCGTGGGTGCAGGAGCATCCGGACTGGTTCCACGTCCGCCCCGACGGCTCGATCAAGTACGCCGAGAATCCGCCCAAGAAGTACCAGGACATCTATCCGATCAACTTCTGGTGTGCGGACCGCGAGGGACTCTGGAATGCCTGCCGCGACATCCTGCTCTACTGGATCGACCACGGGGTGAAGACGTTCCGCGTCGACAACCCGCACACGAAACCGTTCGCGTTCTGGGAGTGGTGCATCGCCGAGGTGCAGTCGCGGCATCCCGACGTGACCTTCTTCGCCGAGGCGTTCACGCGCCCGAAGAAGATGAAGAATCTCGCCAAGCTCGGGTTCACGATGTCGTACACGTACTTCACGTGGAAGAACACGGCGTTCGAGCTTCGCGAGTACTGCGAGGAGCTGACGCAAACGGAGATGGCGGAGTACTTCCGCGGAAACTTCTTCGCCAACACGCCGGACATCCTGCACGAGTACCTGCAGCACGGCGGCCCGCAGGCGTTCCGCGTCCGGCTGCTGCTGGCGTCGACGCTGCTCCCGCTCTATGGACTGTACAGCGGGTACGAGCTGTACGAGAACGAGCCGGTGCGTCCCGGCAGCGAGGAGTACATGCACTCGGAGAAGTACGAGATACGCGTGCGCGACTGGGAAGCGCCGGGGAACCTCAACCCGATGATCCAGCGGGTCAACCGGATCCGGCGCGAGAATGCCGCGCTGCAGCGCTACGCGAACCTGCAGTTCCATCGGTCCGAGAACGACCACATTCTCTTCTACTCGAAGCTCGCCCCCGACGCCGGCAACTTCCTGATGGTCGTCGCGAACCTCGACCCGCACCGGCCGCAGGAGACGATGGTGCACGTACCGCTGGATCTCCTGGGCCTCACGGAGCAGGAACCGTTCACCGTCGAGGACCTGCTCACCGGCTCCCGCTACACGTGGCGCGGCTCGCGCAACTACGTGCGGCTCGACCCCCACGCGCAGCAGGCGGGGCACATCCTGCGGTTGGAGCGGGGGTAGGGTCGGGTTCGGCCCGCCATCGAAACGAAGTGGTCAGTGGTCAGTAGTCGGTCGTCGGTGGTCGGGCGACGTCACTCGGCAGCGTCACTGACCACTGACCACTGATGACTGACCACTTCGTGTTCCGCCCAGACGTCTCCCACTCTCGACCCGTCCACCGCTCGCGATCCTTCATGTCAACCAACCCCCTCTGGTACAAGGATGCCATCATCTACCAGACGCACATCAAGTCCTTCCGCGACTCCAACCGCGACGGCTACGGCGATTTCCGCGGCCTGATCGAGAAGCTCGGCTACATCGAGTCGCTCGGCGTCGATTGCATCTGGCTGCTGCCGTTCTATCCGTCGCCGCTGCGCGACGACGGGTACGACATCTCGATGTACGAGGCGATCAATCCGCAGTACGGGTCGATCGACGACTTCAAGGCGTTCATGGAGGCGGCGCACGCGCGCGGGCTCCGGGTCATCACCGAGCTCGTCATCAACCACACCTCGGACCAGCACCCGTGGTTCAAGCGCGCCCGCGCCGCGCCCAAGGGATCACACGAGCGCGCCTTCTACGTCTGGTCCGACGACCCGACGCGGTACTCTCACGCCCGAATCATCTTCACCGACACCGAGAAGTCCAACTGGTCGTGGGACCCGGAGGCGGAGCAGTTCTACTGGCACCGCTTCTTCAGCCACCAGCCCGACCTGAACTTCGACAACCCGGCCGTGCTCGAGGCGGTGATCGGGATCATGCGGTTCTGGCTCGACATGGGGGTCGACGGGATGCGGCTGGACGCCATCCCGTATCTGATCGAGCGCGACGGCACGAACTGCGAGAACCTCCCCGAGACGCACCTCGTGCTCAAGGCGCTCCGTGCCGCCCTCGACGAGCAGTACGACGGCCGGATCTTCCTCGCCGAGGCGAACCAGTGGCCTCCCGATGTGCGGCCCTACCTCGGCGACGGCGACGAGTGTCACATGGCGTTCCACTTTCCGCTCATGCCGCGCATGTACATGGCGCTGCGCAAGGAGGAC
>CAYLPM010000532.1:0-5570 GCA_964385525.1 uncultured Gemmatimonadaceae bacterium | reverse complement strand
GGTCGCCTCGATGCGGCGGATCTCGCGCCGCGACGCAACCGCTCGCTCGAGGGCCCGCAGCAGAACCACGTTGTCGACCCAACCGTCGTGCGGATGAAACAGCGCGCCGAGGGTCGACGCGAGGGCGGGCTCCAATTCGGCTACCTCGCGGGGGTCGAGCCACGGCACGTCGTCCCGCGCCAGCGCCCGGAGCCGGGCCGCGCACGCCTCGTCGTGTGCCAGCTCCAGAACGCCGGCGCGGTCGAGGGGGACCGCCACGCCGGTGCGCTCCTCCAGCGCCCGCACGTAAGCCGGGTAGCGCTCGCGCGAGGCGATCGCGAACGCCATCGTTGCTCCGGCATGCGGCTCGACCGTCGGGGCGAGCATCCCCGCGCCGGCGGCGGACGCTTCGCCGGGCCGCGATTCCGACACGAGGGTCACGGCCGTCCCCCGGGCGGCCAGCGCGTCGGCGACCGCGAGCCCGATCAGCCCCGCGCCGACGACCAGCATGGCCGAACCGGAAGGGGGCTGAAACGCTCGCGCTGGTCCGCTCGTAGTATGGACAGCACTCCTTGGGAGATATCCGCAATGCTTCGCACGATCTTCACCATCGGTCTGTTCGCCGTGCTCGGGCTCTTCGCGCTCAAGCTGGTGTTCGGTATCATGGGCGGCCTGCTCGGCCTCATATTCTATTTGTTCATCTGGGCGGTCCGGATCGCGATCGTCGGCCTGCTCGTGTACCTGGTCATCCGGGTCGTGAGTCCGGATACCGCACGACGGCTGCGCGAGCGGTTTTCCAGCCCGCGATACTGATTGCGCGGGCATGACGCGACCGGGTCCGGCACCAGCCGACCCCGGTCGCTTCGATAGTGATGGCGGCTGCAGCGGGGAACCGGTCGGTGACCGGTTCCCCGTCGTGCATCACCCGCCCTCGAGCCTCGTCACGACCGCCCAGGCGAGCATTGGCACCATGATCTCATGGTGCCCGGTGATCTCGTAGCCGCGGCCCGAGTGCAGTGTCGGGCGCTGGACGACGTTCATGCGCGGCCGGTAGTGTCGTAGCATGTCGAGATCGCAGGAGACGAAGCTCGTCGGCCGGCCCGCGTGGAGATTCCGGGCGACCGTCAGCGCCTTGAGGAACACCTCGGGCATGATGACGGCGCTACCCAGGTTGAGCACCACGCCCCCGTCGTCGAGATCGGGGATCGAGCCCGCCAGTCGGCGGAAGTCGCGGTGGCTGGTATCGCCGATCGCCGACCCGCTAGCCGCCGGATGCTGGTGGATGATCTCCGCGCCGAGCGCGGCGTGCACCGTCGCGGGGATGCCGAGCCGGTGCGCCGTGAGCAGCACCGACAGCTCGGGGTGCATCAGCCCCGTCGTGGCCTCGAGCTTCCGGGCCAGCGACTCGCCCATCCCCTGGCCCGCCTGCATGCCGGCGACGAATGCCTCGTTCATTTCGCGCCCGGTTTCGTCCGCCATCCCGAACGTGCCGTCCTTCAGCCCCGCCGCCACGTCCTCCGACGTCCCGCCGAACCGCGCGATCTCGTAGTCGTGGATCGCGCCGGAGCCGTTCATCGCCACGTGGGTGATCACGCGACGGCGCATGAGATCCGCGAGCACGGGCGCGAGCCCCGTCTTCACGATGTGCCCGCCGAGCATGGCGATCACGCCCCGCTTCCGGCGGGCAGCGTCGGCGATCGCCTCCACCAACCGCAGAAAATCGCGGGCGACGAGCACGTCGGGGAGGGCACGCAGGAACGCGCCGAAGGAGCGATCATCGCCCGGAGGGGTGGCGAACTCCTCGGCGCGAACCTTGTTCGGACGGCGCGCGATCGGAACGGTCCGGACGCGCGACAGCTCCGCCTCGCGTGGAACGCTCAGGGCGTCGAGGTCGTCGTCGCCGGAGTGCCTGGGTGGAATGATTTCAGATAGAGATTGAGGGATCCGAACGAGAGCTTCGACTTCATCTGCAGCATGATGCGTCGATGATCGTCCGAGAGCCAGATCTCCGCGCGCCCGTTCTCGGAGAAAATTCCGCTCGTCTTGATGATCGGCTGGATGACGACCGCATCGAACTCGCCGGCCGGGACCTTGAGGCGCTCCTTGCGCAGCACCTTGATCGTGACCGGATTGCGATCGGGGCGGAAGTAGCGGTCGAACTCGTAGGTCTCCCCGACCTCGAGCGGCACGGTGCGGATGAAATACAGGAACGAGCCATCGTCCAGCGGATTCGAGACGGATGGTTCTTCGACGTCCGGCCCGTCGCCGCTCCTGCCGACCTGCACGTAGACCTGCCGGTCCGGGTAGATCTCCCAGAGGCGCTCGCGATCCCGCCCACCCTCCTCGTAATCCTGCTCGTGCCGCAGAGAGCTGAACGTGTCGCGGTCGATCCAGCTCCGGAGCACGTCGTTGACCCTGTAGAAGAACGTCCCACCCTTGATGCGGAACTCCGTCGCCCACACGTCGTGGCCGCGGACGGTGTCCACGCCCACCACCTCCATCGTGCCTTGACCGACGCGCAACGGGCCAAAGCGGACCTCGTACTGAAGCCGCTCGCCGACGTCGAACGGCACCTCCATCTGCGCCTGCGCGGCTCCCGGCATGGTCGCGGCCGCGAGCATCGTCGTGAGGGCGATTCTGGTCATCCTGTGCAGAGTCGTCATCGTGGCACCGCCGTAGCTCGGCGGGCTCGCGCAGCCCATCCGAATCGGTAGAGGTCCATGGCCCCCGCGAGAGGCCGAACGCGCGTCTCCCGCGGTCGCAGATCGTATCGCGGCTCGAGCGTCACCGTCTCGATCCGTCGAGCGTACTTCGTAGCCCTGATCAGCAGGTCCACGTTCGCGGCCCAGCCGCCGTGCTCCGTGGCGGATGCGTCCGTCCCACCCTTGAGCAGATCGCGGACCACGGACGTGCGGTACAGCCTGAACGAGCTGAACGGGTCATTCACGCCCGGAAGGCTCACGAACGGGCGCAGAAGCCAGGGTGCCACCCGTCGCAGCCGGCGCACCCGTGCCGGCCAGCGCTCGTCCGCTGTCCGCTCGCCGATCACGACATCGGCTCCGCCCTCGAATCGCTTCACGAGCTCCGGCAGGTGCTCAGGCTGGTCGGTGAAGTCTCCCTGCATCACCACGATGGCATCCCGCCGGGGGTAACGAGTGCGCGTCGCCGCCGTCCGCAGCAGGGTCCCCACCGCCGTCGCGTATCCCACGTGCGTGCCGCCCCCGAGCACCGTGAGCGGGAGCACCTTGCCGTAGGGCCTCAGCGCGTCGCGCGTGTCGTCGGTGCTGCCGTCATCGAAGACGAGCACCTCGTACTCGCGCGAGAACTCCTGGAACACCTTACGGATGCGCCAGAGGAGCAGCCCGACGGTCGGGGATTCATTGTAGACGGGAACGCAGATGTAGAGCATGCGCTGGAGTTCGAGATGCCGGATGACCGAACGGACGAGCTCCCGTTCGCCACGATGAATAGTACCCTCGTCCGGTCCATGCGTTCACGATGTTTCCGGCGCGCTCGACGACGAGGATGCTGGTGTCAGCGATCTGTACACCCGGTCGTGCGACTTCACCATCTGACGGGCCTCGAACCGGGAGGCGCGTGCCGGGCCCCCGGCCGCCAGGATGCGGCGAGCGCGTTCGTCCAGAATGAGACGGGCCGCCTCGGCGGCAAAAGCGTCCACCCCTCCACGCTCGACGACGATCCCGCTCCGCTCGTGCTCGATGAACTCCGGCAGCGCCCCAACCGCGAACGCGATCGGCGGCACGCCGAGCGCCATGGCATCCAGCGCGGCGGTCCCGAGCCCGTGCGGACTCGAGAGGTGCCATAGCAGGTCGAGCCCCGCCATCAACGCCGGTCCGCCCTCGGCGGTTCCCGCCTCGTACGCAGCGACGCCGCCGATGGTGGTGCCACCTTCCGATCCACCACCGAATACGACGAGGCGCGCGCGCTCGCGTGCCGGGGATGGGAGGGCAACCGCGATGCGTGCGAGCAGCTCGCGTCCGTCGTCGGAGTCGAGCCGGCCAACCACGCCGCAGATCACCGTGTCGGCCGGCCACCCACATTCGTCGCGCCAAACGCGCGCGGCGACCGCGTCCGGGACATCGATGCCCGGGGGCACGACATCGACCAGCACGGGGTCGATCCCGCCGGCGATCAGCTCCCTTCGGACTGCCCGCGAGATGGCGACGTACCGCGCGACGCGATGCCCGAGCTGCAGACCTCGCGGGGTCGGATGCGCGGTCGTGCGGCGCGTGATGACGAGGGATGTCGCGAAGTCACCCTCGAGCGCGGAGAGCAGGAGCGCATGCGCGCGCGAATCGTGTGCATGCACGACATCGGGCGCCCACGTCCGCATGAGCTTTCGTATCTGGTGTACCGCGGCGAGATCCCATGCGCCGCGCATGGGCGTCGTCGAGACGGCCATCCCGCGCTCGCGCAGACGTTCCGCGAGCGGCGACGCCGGCGGCGCGATCACGAGCGGCTCGTACCCCAGCTCGCGCAGACCCCGCGCGAGCAGGAATAGCTGGCGCTGCCCGCCGCGCCACTCTGTGCCGGTGTCGACGTGCAGCACGCGCATCGTCATGGTCGCATGGAAGATGCGTAGCTGGCGCGTCCCGGGCAATTCGGGTTGCACCCACTGTGGCGCCCGGTTAGCGTCCGTCGAGGTCAGCGTCGCTCACGGCGCTTCCGCCACCCTTGCCTACCGTGGAGTCCATCATGCGCCGTCTGGCGGTTCTCACCGCGTCGTTCGTGGTCGCCTGCGTGCCGGCGCCGACGTCGGCGCCCACACCCACACCGACGCCGGAACCGGTGGCGGTCGCACCCCGAGGGGCCATCACCACCGACGAGCTGCGGCGCGATCTCATCGTGTTCGCCTCCGATTCGTTCCGCGGGCGCGAGGCAGGAACCCCCTCCGAGCTGCTCGCCGTGAACTTTCTCGTCGAGCGGCTGCGACTCCTCGGCGTCGAGCCGGCGGGAGACAGCGGATATCTCCAGCGCGTGCAACTGTTCCGACAGAGCTTCGGACCACAGACGAGCTTCCGCGTGACCGGCCCATCGGGGTCGACGGTCATCCCGATCGGACGCGGGTTGATGCCCCTGCTCCAGCTCGGGCCGGGCGCGGAGCCGCGTCTCGTCGCGGCGGGTGACCTGGTCTTCGCGGGCTATGGCGTCGCGCTGCCGAACCTGGGTCGCAACGATCTCGAGAATCTCGATGTCACGGGCAAGGTCGTCGTGGTCATCAACGGCGCGCCCCCGGAGGCCGACTCCGCGCAGCGGGCGCTGCTCGTCTCGCAGCAGGCGCTCGCGCAGCGACTCCAGCAGTTCGCCGCCATGCAACCCGCGGCCATCATCCTGTTGCTCACGGGAGAGTTCGGGCAGGAGTTCGAGGAGACGTACGTCCCTTCGCTCATGTCGCAGATGTCGCCGACCCCGTCTTCCACGACGCCGGATGCGGACCGCCGACTCCCGATGATCCTGCTCGGCAGGCTCCCGTCGGGAGCGTCGCCGCTGCTGCCCGCGGGATGGCCGACTGACGATCGCTCACAGTCGCTGACGGGCCGACGGTTCGAGGGACGCGTGCAGCTCGCGCA
>CAYLPM010000531.1:0-7775 GCA_964385525.1 uncultured Gemmatimonadaceae bacterium | reverse complement strand
AGCAGGCGCGTGCGGCTCTGTCACAATGTCGCTCGCAGTCAAGTCGTTGGCTGACAAGGCGATTGCTAGATCCACCCGGAAGCGCCCTGAAGCGGGCGCGTAACGATACTTCATTTGAGCCAAAGCGCTAGGGGCTACACTCGAAAGCCCCAGGGCGGGCGGCGGCCGAGTCACGGGGCGACGGTGCATCAGCCGTGAGTGGTCGGTGGGCCGTCGACGGGAGACGGCTCAGAGCACCACGGCTTCGGTTGCAACGATCCTCGCATTCGCGCGTTAACAATTCCGGCGGTGTGAACGTCACACCGTGTCGGGGACGCGACTCCCGCGTCCCGTCCAGGCTTCGGAGGATCCCCGCATGAAGTTCGCCCGTTTCCTTGTCGTCGCGCTCACCCTGCTCGTCGCCGGCACGTCGGTGGCCGAGGCCCAGGCGCGTCGCGGCGGCAATAGAATGAATCCAGCGCAGATGTTGCTCCAGGACGTCACCCTGACCGCCGATCAGCAGGCGAAGGTCGATACGATGACGGCCAAGTTCGACGCGGAAATGACGGCTTTCCGCGAGAAGATGCAGGCCGGCGGCGGCATGACGAGTGAGAGCCGCGCCGAGATGATGAAGATGCGGACCACGCTTCAGACGAGCCTGCGAGCGATCCTCACGACGGAACAGCAGGCCGTCTTCGACCGCAACGTGGAGACGATGGCGCAGCAGCAGCAGCGCCGTCCACCCCCGGGCGGCGGGCGCTGACACCAGGGCCGTGGCGCGACGACAGCCCTGGCCCTAGCTTGCGAGCGGCGCCCGATTCCGGGCGCCGCTCGTTGCTTCGACCACGGCTTGCGTGCCCGCCTGCGACCGGCGTCCACGGCGCGCCGCGCGGTTCCGGCTCATGGAGGCGCCAATGCAACTCACTCGAATCGCGTTCGCGGCCGTCCTCGTTTCGAGTCAGATGACGCTCGCCGCGTGCGCGAGCGGAGGATCGGGATCGGCCGCGACTCGTCAGCCGGATCTCATCAGTCGAGCCGAGATCGTGGAGTCCGGCGCGAGCGACGCCCTGGAGATCGTGGAGCGGCTGCGGCCGCAGTTCCTGCGTCCGCGCGGCGGTCTGTCGATCCGCGATGGGGGTGCCCCCTCTCCGCCGCAGGTCTTCGTGGATGGGCTCGAGCTCGGCGGCCCCGATGTGCTGCGCGACATCCCCGCCTCGTCGGTGATGGAGATCCGGTACGAGCGAAATCGTGATACCGAGGTGCGGCTCGGGAGCGGTCAGCACGGCGGCGTGATCCACGTCCGCACGGGGCGCTCGGGCTAGCGGCGCAAGCTCGGCAGAGGGCATCTTGCGGGGAGCACCCCGAACCGAGCCGTCATGATCCGGAGCCTCCTCACCCGCGAAGTCTCCCGTGTCCCCTCACGCATCCGCTTCGAGGGGCGCGTGCTGTTTCTCGCCGAGGATCCCGACGTCGTGCGACGTCAGCTCGAGGGAGAGGATATTCCCTACGACCTGGACGCCCCCGTCGGCTCGCCGCGGCGACCCCGGCTGCGCGACAACATCTCGACGGACGAGATCACTCCCGCCTACATCTGCTACTACTTCGACGAGACGCTCGGCGAGTTCCCCTACCTCGGTCTGAAGGCGGGCGACGAGTTTCCGATCGAGCGCGGCGCCGTGAAGCGAGGCGGGTTCGTCTGCTCGGTCAGCGGCACCCGCCGGGGCAAGGGTTCTTCGCGCGAGCAGTCGCCTTACGCCGAGCTGATGGCCGGCATCCGGCTCGTGATCGCGGAGAACATCGAGCGCATCTACCGCGAGAATTGCCAGAATCTGGGCGTATTCACGTCGACGGACTTCTCGCTCATCGAGCGGGTGCGCCGCGGCGAGGAGATTCCGATCGAGGAGTTCACGCGGGACGAAGGCGGTATCTCGCGCGGCATCATCGAATTCGGCGGCCTGTTCAACTACAACGTGGCGCGACTCCAGGGCAAGGTCGCGGTCCCGCGAGTGACAACGGCGCGGCGGCCGATGACGATCGCCGAGAAGATCTTCGCGCGTCATTGGGTTCTCGACGCCGCAAAGGGGGCGCTCGGCGTGCCCGCGGTGCAGCCGGGCGATCAGGGCTTCGTCTCCACCGACATCCGCTTCAGTCACGAGTACGTGACCCCGATGTCCGCGATCTTCTTCGAGGAGCTGGTCGGCGAGCACGAGCCGGTCAACGACCCGGAGAGCGTGTTCTTCTTTCGCGATCACCTCACGTTCCTCGATCAGGTGATGCGCCCCGAGCACATCGAGATGGGATTGCTGGATGTCGCCAACCAGCTCGAGTCGAAGCAGCGCACCTTCGCGGAGCGAAAGGGGATCAAGCTGTACGGTGAGCTCGAGAAGCGGGCCAACCTGCACGGGGCGCTGGTCTCGTCGGGCTCGGAGGCCATCTGCCACTCGAAGATCCTCGAGGCGCACGCGCTCCCCGGGCAGGTGATCATCGGCTCCGACTCGCACACGCCGCACGCCGGCGCAGTCGGCTGCATCGCCTTCGGCGTCGGGACGACGGCGATCTTCAACTCGTGGATCACGAAGGATGTGCGAGTCGAGGTGCCGAAGTCGTTCCGTGTCACGATTCGCGGGCAGAAGCCGGACAACGTGACGGCGAAGGACTTCATGCTCGAGATCCTGCGCCACCCCTACATCCGGAACGGCGACGCGATCGGCCAGATCATCGAGTACGCCGGCGACGCCGTCGAGGCGCTCTCGGTGGACGAGCGGGCGACGATGACCAACATGGCGGCGGAGGTCGGAGCCTTCACCGGCATCATCCAGCCGGACGCGAAGGTCGTGGAGTACCTCGTCGCGCAGCGCGGGATGCCGAGGGCGGAGGCCCGGACGCTGTGCGAGGGGCTGACATCGGATGCGGACGCCGAGTACGTGAAGGTGATCGAGCTCGACGCCGCGAGCGTGAGACCGATGATCGCCCTGCCCGGCGATCCGGGGAATGGCCTCTACATCGAGGAGCTCGGGAGCGAGGTGCGGGTCGACATCGCCTACGCCGGCTCGTGCACCGCGGGGAAGAAGGAGGACATGGACATGTATTCGCGCGTGTTCAGCGAGGGACTGGAACGCGGCGAGCGCGTGGCCTCGTGGGTGACGTGCTACATCCAGTGCGGTTCGCAGGAGGTGTTCGCCTACTGCCGCGACCGCGGGTACGACGAGATCTTCGAGGCGGTCGGCGCGCGGTTCATCGAACCCTCCTGCGGCGCCTGCATCAATGCCGGCCCCGGCGTGTCCCGCACGCGGGACGAGGTCACTATCTCGGCGATCAACCGGAACTTTCCCGGCCGATCGGGCCCGGGGCAGCTGTACCTGGCGTCGCCGTACACGGTGGCGGCATCGGCTCTGGCCGGCCGCATCGTGGCCTGGACGAGTGGACGAGTGGCTGGAGTGTAATGCCGGGCCGTCATGCGCGGTGAGTTCCTCGACCTCGACGGTTCGCGCGTCTACTACTACGCCGCGGGCACTCGAGGCGCGGGTGAGCCGGTGGTGTTTCTGCACGGCTTCCCGACCTCGTCGCACGTGTGGCATGCGGTCGTTCCGCTGATGCCGGAGGGCCACCGGCTCGTCATCGTCGATCAGCTCGGCTATGGACGAAGCGATCGGCCGGCGGGACGCGACGTCAGCGTGCGGGGGCATGCCGAGCGCGTCGTCGCGCTGCTCGATCAGCTCGGTATCAACCGGGCGTGTCTCGTCGGTCACGACGTCGGCGGCGGGATCGCGCAGTCTCTCGCCGTTCGCCACCCGGCCCGCGTCTCGCATCTCTGTCTCGTAAACTCGGTCGCGTTCGACGACTGGCCGGTGCGCGAAGTTAAGCTCGCGCGGGCGATGATGCCGCTCACGCGCTACCTGCCGCCCACCTGGCTCCTGTCCGTGGTGAAGACGGACCTGTTGCGCGGTTACGTCGACGAGGACCGCGGCGGGCGATCCATCGCGCAGTACCTGCGTCCGTTCGCGACTCCCGAGGGTCGCGACGGGCTCATGGAGCACCTCGCGGTGCTCGACTGCGCGGAGACCCTCGCGCTCGCACCGCGCCTCGAGACGCTCGTGCAGCCGACGGCGATCGTGTGGGGCGCGCACGACCCGTGGCTCCCGGCCTCCCTGGCGAAGAAGCTGCACGAGGCCATCCCCGGATCGACGCTCGATCTCGTGCCGGACGTGAAGCACTTCTCACCGGAGGAGGCACCAGAGCAGATCGTCCGGGTCATCGAACAACTACTGAAGCGGTGACGATGACTTCCAACTGCCTGAACTACCAACCTCGAAGTGTGCGGTGGTCAGCCGTCAGTCGTCAGCAAACTGCAACTCGTCACTGATGAAAGACGGCCGACCACCGCACACTTCGTCTTTCCTCCCTCCGCCTCTCGATGAATCCTCGCCTCGACTCCCTCCGCGCGCTCGTCGCCCGCTCACCCGGCAACTCCGCGGCGCGCTTCGGGCTCGCCAACGAATTGATGAAGACCGGCCTCTGGGACGAAGCGCGCGAGCAGCTCGAGGCCTACCTCGCCGCTCATGACGATGAGGGGAACGCCTGGGGTCGACTCGCCGAGGCGTACGAGCACCTCGGTCGGCTCGACGACGCCCGAGCGGCACTGGTCAAGGGCATCGAGGCCTCGAACCGGCACGGCCATCCCGGGATGGCGGCGGAGTTCCAGGAGCGGATGGGAGGCCTCTGAGGCATTGGCGGAACCGGACGGTCGGGACGAACCGGGTGGAAATGACGAAGAAGACGAAGTGGGACGGGGACGGGTCGGCGCGCCGACTCGTCCCCACTTGTTTATGGCCCCCCTGTTACCCCCCGCCTGGCGGCCTCGTCGTTACGGTGTACCGCTACACCGACACACTTCCAGGTGGAGCCATGTTCGATCGCATCGACCCACGCAGTCCTACCCCACTCTACGCGCAGATCGCCGCCCGCATCAGGCTCGCGATCGCCGCCGACGAGCTGAGGCCGGGGGATGGACTTCCGTCCGTCCGGCAGCTCGCCGGACAGCTGCGGATCAACCCCGCCACGGTCGTGCAGGCGTATCGCGATCTGGCCGCGGAGGGCTTCGTCGAGATGCGCCAGGGCGCCGGCACCTTCGTGCACCTGGTGCCGACCGAACGACGCTCCCGCGAGCGTGAATCCGCGGCGAAGCGACTCGTCCAGGACATGATGCGCGAGTCCGTACGGATCGGCATTACCGCTGACGAACTGCGCCTCGCCGTCGACCGCGAGCTCAATGGGCACGCCGAGCTCGTCGCGGCGCATGGCGGCACCTCGCAGCCCGGCAATGGGAGGCGCTCGTGAGCGTCGCCCGTATCAGCTCGCATTCGCGGGAAGCGCTCGTGAGCCTCGCTCGCGTCACCTCGCATTCGCGGAGGGCGCCCTCGCCGCCCGGCAGCTTCACTCCCGAACAACGGCAGGCGCTCGTGCGCCTTGCCGACTTCACCCCGCACCAATGGAGGCGTTCGTGAGCCTCGCCATCGCCACGCACAGCCTGCGGTATCGCGCGGGCCGCGACTTCGCGCTGACCAACCTCGAGCTCAACGTCCCGACGGGCGCGCTCTACGGCTTTCTCGGACCGAACGGCTCGGGGAAGACGACGACGATCCGCCTTCTGCTGGGGCTCGCACGCCCCGAAGGCGGAGAGATCACGGTGCTCGGCCGACGCGTCCCGGCTCAGATCGCCGAGGTGCTCGCGCGCACGGGCTACGTCCCGGAGCGACCACACCTCTATCCCACGCTCACCGTGGATGAGGCCATGCGCTTTCACGCCGCCTTTCACGCGACGTGGAGCCGGGAGTGGGCGGACGAGCTCACGTCCAGTTTTCGACTGGATCGCACGCGCCGAATCGCCTCGCTGTCGAAGGGCGAGACGGGGAAGCTCATGATCCTGCTGGCGCTGGCGCAGCGCCCGGAGCTGCTCGTGCTCGATGAGCCGACCGATGGACTCGATCCCGTCGTGCGCCGCGACGTGCTGGGGGCAGTCCTCGAATACGTGTCGCAGACCGGCGCGACGGTCTTTCTCTCGAGCCACCTCGTACACGAGCTCGAACGCATCTGCGATTGGGTCGGGGTCATGGATGCCGGCCGCCTCGTGGCCGAGCTGCCGATGCAGCGCTTCAAGGCCGGGATCAAGCGGCTCCGCGTCATGGAGGCGCCGCCGCACCTCGACAATGCCCCCTTCGCTCTGCTCTCGCGCCAGCGCAACGGCGCCGGCGAGCTCCTGGTGGTGAACGGGTGGGAGTCGGCGATGTCGCAGTACTTCGAGTCCGTTGGCGCGACCCTCCGCGAAGTCACCGACCTCGATCTCGAGGAAGGGTTCGTGGAACTGTTGCGCGCCTCCCGTCACACTCAGCCCGCGAGGTGACCGTGTTTCGCATGGTCCTGCTGACCCAGTGGAAGTGGTCGCGCATCGCGCTCTGCGCCGCGACGGTCGCGGCGTTCACGGTGCCGATCATTTCCGTGCAATCGTTCTCCGACCCCGCCATCGGATGGATCGAGGGGCGCCGAGTGCTCCAGATCATGCGCGTGTACGGCGGCTGGTACGCGATGCTCGCCGCCGCGGTGGGGCTCGCCGTCGCCGTGTCGGCCTGGTCGGCCGACCATCGCGGCCGTCACGTCTACGCCCTCTCGCTGCCGGTGCCGCGATGGCACCTCGTTCTGCTGCGCTTCGGGGCGGGCGCGCTCCTGCTGCTCCTTCCGGCGCTCGCTCTCTGGGTCGGCGCGCTGCTCGCCACCGCGAGCATCCGCATTCCGCCGGGGCTCGAGGCGTTCCCCACGGCACTCGCGATGCGCTTCGCGCTCGCCAGCCTGGTCGCCTTCGGGATCTTCTTCGCCATCTCCGCCGGTACCGCCCGCACCGCGGGGTGGGTGCTCGGCACGATCGTCAGCGTGTTCCTCCTCGCGATGGCCGGTGGTTCGATCGGCGTCCCCGACGCCGTGATGTCCGAGATCCACGAGCTGGTCTTCTCGTGGCCGGTCATGCTCGAGGTGTTCAACGGCAGCTGGATGCTGATCGATGTGTGAGCGCGCCCGCGTGGCCCGTGACCGGGCAGACAGGCGGCGAGCCGCGACGACGGTTTCGCTCGCGATCGCGTGCACGATGACGGTGCCGATGCTCGACGCCGGCGTCCTGTATGCGGCGCCGC
This sequence comes from uncultured Gemmatimonadaceae bacterium, assembly GCA_964385525.1. Lineage (GTDB taxonomy): Bacteria > Gemmatimonadota > Gemmatimonadetes > Gemmatimonadales > Gemmatimonadaceae > DATKCV01. The sequence goes on along the minus strand of CAYLPM010000531.1, from coordinate 615 downwards.
GACAGATCGCGGCCTCCGCGCACGCACCAGCGTCGCCGATGCACCCTGATCCGCGCCGGGATCCGCCGACGGTCGCCGAACAGCGCGCCCGCGTCGCCCGGATGGCGAGCGACTTCCAGTCGGCGGACGCGGCCGTCCTCGGCGCGCAGACGCGATTCAGGGATCCGACCGGTCTCGACACCGTGCGCGTCGGGGCGATCGTGCTCCTCGCGGATCCTGCGCAGGCGGAGTTCGCGCGGGGCGCGGCGGCAGAGGCGTGGTCGCTGATCGATGGCGCGTACGGATCGGCGGCCGAGCGACTCGCGATGCCGCCGATGGTCCTGCGCGCCGGGCCGACGGCCGCGCGCGTACAGGACTCGGCCGGCGCCATTACCATGATGCGGGAGAACGACTCCCGACGCGTCGTCGTGCCGTTCGAGCATCGCGCGATGCAGCGGCGGCTCCTGAACGGAGCGATCAACGGCCTGAACGCGGCCATGGATCCGGCGTTGCGCGGGTGGATCGGCAGGTACGGCGCCACGTCGCTGCACGACGCAGTGTTCGTGCGCACCTACGAGGAGCTGGTGACCTCACCCTCGCGCGTGGCGCGCGGCTGCCTGCTCGGCGCGCTCGACG
>CAYLPM010000530.1:0-7822 GCA_964385525.1 uncultured Gemmatimonadaceae bacterium | reverse complement strand
CCTGGCGACGCTACGCGCGGCTGTGGGGCCCCGACGTGCGCGCCGACATCGACGACGAGCTGGAGTTCCACGTAGAGACGCGCGCCGCCGAGTACGTCGCGCAAGGTGTGCCGCCGGCCGAAGCACGAACGCGGGCGCGCGCCGAGTTCGGCGACCTCGACGACGCGCGCCGGCGCTGTCTCGCCATCGGGGAGGAACGGTTGCGCCGCCGGCGGCGCGGACAGATCGTCACCGACCTGCGCGGCGATCTGCGGCTCGCGGTGCGCGGGTTGTCGCGGCGGCCCGGCTTCGCCGCCGTCGTCCTGCTCACGCTCGCCCTCGGTTTCGGCGCCAACACCGCGATCTTCAGCGTGGTGCACGGCGTGCTCCTGCGACCGCTGCCGTACGCGGCGGCGGACCAGCTGGTCGCCATCTGGCCGGACCACTTCATCTCGAACGCGGAGATGCTGTTTCTGCGCGAACGGATGCGCTCCGCCGAACGGGTCGAGACGTACAGTCCCGGATGGAGTGTCACGCTCACCGGCGCCGGCGAACCGGCGCAGCTCGCGGGCTCGCGGGTCTCGTCGGGCTTCTTCGACGTGCTCGGCGTGCGTCCGCTGCTCGGCCGGACGTTCGTGGCAGACGACGCGCGGCCGTCGAGCGGCGATGTCGTCGTGCTGAGCCACACGCTCTGGCGCACGCGCTTCGGCGCCGACTCCGCGATCATCGGTCGCCGAATCGTTCTCGACGGCAGGCCGCAAACAGTGGTGGGCGTGATGCCGGCAGCGTTCTGGTTCCACACAAACGACGCGCCGCTCTGGATGCCGCTCACCGTGGATCCCGCCAGCCCCTTCCACCGCGCCGCCTCGGCGCTGGCGCTCGCGCGACTGCGGGCCGGCGTCACACCGGCTCAGGCACAGGCCGAGCTCCGCACGCTGGTCGACCCAATGCGCGACGCGTTCGCGTACGATGCGGATTACGGACTCGACGTGAACGTGGCGCCGCTGCGCGACGCCCTCCTCGGAAGCGCGCGCACTCCGCTGCTCGTGCTCCTCGGCGCGGTCGCGTGCATCGTGCTCATCGCCGTCGCGAACGTCGGCAACCTGCTTCTCGTGCGGGCCGCCGAGCGGCGCCGCGAGGTGGCTGTGCGCGCGGCCCTTGGCGCAGGGCGCGCGCGACTGGTGCGCCAACTGCTCGTCGAGAGCGTGGCGCTCGCGGCCGCCGCCGGCGCGCTCGGCGTGGGGATCGGTGTGATCGGGGTCGGGCTGCTGCGTACCCTGCTTCCGGCCGACCTGCCGCGAGTCGAGGCGATCGGCGTGAGCCCGGCGGTCCTCGCCGTTAGCGCGGCCGTCACCCTGCTCGCCGGCGTGCTCATCGGACTCGTGCCGGCGATGGCGGCGGCCCGTGTCCAGCCGCAAGGTGCACTGCGCGGACGGACCGACGATGGCGGAGCGGTCGGCGGGCGCCGGCTGCGCGCCGGGCTGGTGATGGCCGAGGTGGCGCTCGCCTTCATGCTGGTGGTGGGCGCGGGGCTCATGGTGCGCACGCTCTGGAACCTGTCGCGGGTGGATCCGGGCTTTCGTCCCGCGCGGGCGTTCACGTTCATGGTGTCGCCGAGCGGCTCTGTGACGGCGGGCCGCCAGTACGTCGACGACGCCCTGGAGCGTCTGCGCGCGATGCCCGGCGTGGTCGCGGTGGGCGCGACGCATCATCCTCCGCTCTCCGGCTACAGCTGGAACACCGAGCTCACGGTGGATGGACGGACGCTGCCGGCGGGCGCGGTGCCGCCGCGCGCCGCGTGGCGCATCGTCACCGATGACTACTTCCGGACCATGGAGATCCCGTTGCGAGAGGGCCGCGCCTTCTCGGCGCAGGACCATGTCGATGCGACACCGGTGGTGATCGTCAACGAAAGACTGGCGCGGCGGCTCTGGCCCGGTGAGAGCGCGATCGGCACGCGAGTGCTGGCCGGATTCGCGACGATGCAGCGGATGGCCACGGTGGTGGGGGTGGTGGGGAACGTGCGGCACGACGGCCTGAGCGCCGAACCGCCGGCCGAGCTCTACGTGTCGCTCAGGCAGCGAATGGCGGGACCCATGCACATCGTGGTGCGAGCGGGCGACGACTCGCGCACGCCCCTCGCGGCCGCCCGCGACGTCGTCCAGGCGGTGGACCCGGACGTGCCCGTGGTCGGCCTGCGTTCATTGGATGCGGTGGTGGCGGCATCGGTCGCACAGCCTCGGCTGGTGATGGTTCTCCTCTTGGTCTTCGGTGCGCTCGGCCTGGCGCTCGGTGCGGTGGGAGTCTACGGCGTGGTGTCGTACACCGTCGGGCAGCGCACGCGGGAGATCGGAGTGCGCATGGCCCTCGGTGCGGAGTGGCGCTCGATCGTGCGACTGGTGATCGCGGGAGGCGTACGCAACGCGCTCATCGGCGTGAGCATCGGCCTGGTCGCCGCGCTGCTGCTCTCGCGCGCGATGCGGGCGCTGGTTTACGGCGTGGCGGTGACGGACCCCGCGACGTACGCCGCGCTCGCGCTGCTGTTCGTGGGCGTCGTGCTCCTGGCGAGCTGGGTGCCGGCGCGCCGCGCCGCCCGGGTCGATCCGTCGGTCGTGCTGCGGGGCGATTGAGGGGCGGGTCCCGGGAGCTCCCCTACAGCTTGTACGGCAACTGCCCGGTGCGCGAACGGAGCTCCGGCACCATCATTCATCCTACGGAGCATCGCTCCAGGGCGGTACTCGAGGCAGCGCGCTGGTGTCGAGCGCGGCCGAGGCATTTGTGCTCGGCCGGCCGTCACGATCCGGCGCTGCCGGTCGGAGGTACACATGGTCGCGCTCACGATCGCCCTCGTCGGTCTCGTTCTGCCGATCACCCTGCTGGTCGCCGCGGGACTCATCGCCGTGCTCACCCTGACGTGGGCCGCTTACGAAGTCGCGCACGACGAGTGGAAACCGCGCGTCGGACGCTTCCTGACGGCGCACCACCTCGTTCCGCACTTCTCGCATGCCACGCATGCGAGACGTACGCGGTGATTGAAGGGGACGGCACGCAGCCCGGCACCGAAGCCCCGGCCGTCTCATCGTCCGGCGGCTGAGGTGCCCCCGCGAGTCGTGTCGTTTTCCTTACACGTACTCAGGGACCTTCCGACAGACTCACGGGATGCGGGAAGGCACTTTGGTCTCGAACGGGTGTCGGTCGACACCCACGACGACCCCAGAGTCCGGAGGTGCTTCCATGACGTCCCTGCTGACCACCGAGCGAGCCGCGGACTGGAGGGCAGACCCGGTCTCGCTTCGCACTGGTCCGATCCTCGTCGCGACCGATGGAAGCACCGCGTCCAATGCGGCGGTGGGCGCGGCGTATCTGCTCGCGGGCCAGCTCAACGCCGATGTGGAGCTGATCGCGGCCAGCAAGCCCTTGCCGCGGTACGGACCGCTGACCCCGGCGCCCGATCTCGAGGCGGCGGTCGACGACCGCCTCCTCGCCGAGGTGCGGAAGCAGCTCAGACGCAGCAAGGCGCGAGAGACCGACTGGAACATCCAGCTGCTTAGCGGCGCGCCCGCGGAGGTGATCGCGCGCTATGCCGAGGAGCACGACGCCCGCATCATCCTCCTTGGACGCGGCCCCCGCGACCTCCGGCATCGCGTCCTCGGCGGCACGCTCGCCATGCGACTGGCGCAGATCACCGACACGCCCATCCTGTCGGTCGCGTCGCCCTTTCATGCGCTGCCGCGCCGCGTGCTCGTCGCGCTCGACTTCAGTCCGCGCAGCATCGAGGCGGCGCGGGATGCCCTTGCACTGACGAGCGACATCGCCACGATTCATCTCGCGCACGTGGTCCAGCGGTTCGACACGGTACTCGGCCTCGCCGAGGACTGGGAATCGACCTACGCGGGGGGCATCGAGGAGGCGTTCGCCGAGGCACAGCGCGAGATGCAGCCGTCGCCGGCGACGACGGTCGAGACGCTGACGCTGCACGGCGATCCGGCCCGCGAGCTGCTGACGGCCGCCGCCCAGCTCGATGCGGATCTCATCGTGTGCGGCACCCATGGCGGCGGCTTCGTGCAGCGGATGCTGCTAGGCAGCGTCGCCACGCAGCTCCTGCGCGCCGCGACGTGCTCGGTGCTGCTCGTGCCGAACGCGACCGCCGATGCGCAGGAGGGGGAACAGCCGGCACAGCGGCACGTGAATCAGGCCGTGTGGACGGAGACACTGCGGCGATTCACCGAGCACAACCTCGGCCGCCGCGCGATCCTGGAGATCGATGATCCGGCCATCGGCGCGCAGGCGCAGGTGGTGGACTATCCGTTCCTTGGTGCGGCGTTCGATCCGCGGACGCATCGCGCCGAGCTGATGTTCGGCGGGCATCGCGCGCGACTGCCGCATCTCACACATTCCATCGGTGACGTTCGTGCGATCGACGTCATGGAGGGCGGTGACGGACGCGACCGCGTGTTGCGCATCGCGTACGAGGGCGGACAGGCGCTGCTGACGCTGACGACCTGATGCAGTAGGGATGTGCGTGCGATCCCGCGCGAGAGCGATCCACCTCGCGCCGCGATCGTCGATCGCTGACACTCTCGAGGGGGGCACGACGATGCGGGAACTGATCGTGGTTGGGTTCGCCGGAAAGCACCGGGCCGCCGAGGTACTCGGACAGCTGCAGGGGATGGAGAATTCGTTCATGATCGGTCTGGCGGATGCCGTCGCCGTGTACCGGACGGATGACGGACGTCTGCGCATCGACCAGAGCGTGCAACTGACGAAGCACCATGGTGGGGCGGTCGGCGGCGTCCTTGGCGCCATTGTCGGGGGGCTGCTGGCTGCGGCCACCGGCGGCGCGAGCGTGGCCGCGACGGCGTGGGTCCTCGGATCCGGCGCGCTCGGCGCCGCGGTCGGCGCCACCGACGCCGGAGACTGGAAGGACAGGTACGGGATCTCCGACGAATACGTCAAGCAGGTCGGGGGGATGGTTCAGCCCGGCCAGTCCGCCGTGTTCCTCCTGGCCGAAAGTGGCGATCCCGACGAAGTGGTGGAGCGCTTCCGTGGCCATGGCGGACGCATCCTGCGCACCACCCTGCCAGCGGAACAGGCGCAGCACATTCAGCAGGTGATGGACACCGCACCTCCGATCGGAGGCTGATGGATCCGGCGTCCGTTACCGAGCAGTTGCGTAAACCGTTCAGGAGCCCGGCCCTGCCCATTACCGACAGATACCTCGTCGCGGAGCCGGCTCCGGCATGCACGTGCAGCGCGGCGAACGGGTCAGCGTCATGCCGAGTCGATTCGTGCCGGTGACGGCGGCGGCTGAGCCGGTGGCCGGCTGACTTCCGCTCGGAACTTGAAATACAACTGGTTGAGCAAGGCAACCGCTTCCGGATTGCCGCGCGAGAGCATCGTGATCGTCTCATCCCGGCGCGTCAGGAGCTCGCTGGCTGAGGGCGGGAGACGATCGTCGGACGCGATACCCTGCTGCAGCTCGGTGAAGAACGCGCTCGCGTGCTGACGCGCGAGCTCGGCGTTTCCCTGCTGCGCCTCGACCACCGCTCCCGCGAGCATCGCCTCGAGTCGCGCGCGGCGATGCTCACTCGACATCTGCCCGAGACGATCGTCGAGCCGCTCCGCACGGATGTATTGCCAGCCCGCGCCGGCGGCGAACGCGATCACCGCCACGATCAACGCCAGGCCGATCGCTCGTCCACGCGAGATCGACCCGGATCGCGCGTCGGAGGATGCATTTGTCACCGCGCACCTTCCGATGCCGGTGCTCGCGCGCCTTCGATCACGATCTCGACGCGCCGATTCGCGGCCCGGCCTTCGGCGGCCGCGTTGTCGGCCGTCGGCCGGCTCTCCCCGAAGCCAACCGCCCGCACGCGCGACGGATCGACGCCCATGGCGATCAGCGCCGCCCGGACCGCGTCCGCCCGCTGCTCCGACAGTCGCTGGTTCGCGAGCTCGCCGCCTTCCGAATCGGTGTGTCCCTCGACCACGATCTGATGATCGGGGTATTGAGAGAGCACGGCGGCGATGGTACCGACCTCGTCGCGCGCCCGTGCCGAGAGTTGGTACTGGCCACTCGCGAACAACCCCTGTCCCAGCACCACCACGAGCCCACGCTCCGACTCGCGGATTTCCGTGACGCTGGTGATCAGGCGATGGAGATCGAGCAGCGCCTGATAGCGCTGGCGCGCCGCCTCGGCGGCACTGCGCTCGGCTGCGCGGCGAGCGGAATCGGATTCAGCGGCTCTCCGCCGCGCGTCCTCGGCCTCTGCCTCCGCTCGCGCACGCCGCTCCGCCTCGGCGCGACGTGCCGCTTCGAGGGAGTCGCCTCGAGCCCGCATCTGGGCGAGCTGCGTCTCGGCTCGCGCCTGCTCGGCGCGACGCTCCGCCTCGCGCAGCGCTTGTGCGCGCTGTGCCTCGGCCTCGCGCTGGCGTTCGGCCTCGGCGCGCAAGGCCTCGAGCGAGTCCCCTCTGGCTGCGGCCAGCGAGTCCGACAGCTGGCGCTCCCTCTCGATGCGCGCAAGCTGTTCGCGACCGGCCTCGGCGACGCGTCGAGATTCCTCCACTGGATCGGTTGTCACTCGCGCGTACGTTTCGCCACCGCGAGGAAGGAACCGCAACCCGGCATCCAGTGCCCAGTGTCCGACGTTGTTCATCCAGACGCGCCGCGTCTCTGCGGTCGCCGCGAAGCGGCCGGCCTCATCGAGTGCGTAGGTCATCCCCGCTCCCACGCCGGCGCCCGCATAGAACCCCTCGAGCAGGTCTTTCGTTGCCTCGTCCGATACGTCGGCCGAAACGTTGGCCGCGCGAAGCCCGAGCGTGAGGTAGGGAGTGAAGCGACCGGTTCCGAGCGGATCGATCCGCAGGCTGCTGTGGCCGCCGACGGTGGAGAGCGAACCATCCACCGGGGCGCCTCCGGCCACGCGGTCCACGTCGGCGCTGAATCCGCTGAGGCCGAGGACGACGCGGACCCGCGGCGATTTCAGGTAGCCCAGATCCGCGTCCGCCGACCACTCGAGTCCCATGTTCGCGTCCTGCGGCCAAGCGGCGCCGATACCGACACCGACGCCTCCGAATCCTGGGAATTGCTGCGCATGCGCAGGTGACACGCGCACGACCACGGCGATCAGAATGCACGCCGCCGTCAGGGTGCAACCCCTGCGGGCTGAGCCCTTTGCCAACGCCGAGAGACCGGCGACGTCGGGGAACCGAAGAGCGCTTGCGAAGATACAATGCATGAGAAGCTCCTTTCTTATCGATATCAGCCCTTGGTTTCCGCTTCCTGCCAAGCTGGACGTCGCCGGTGCCAGTCCGGTCGCCCGCTCCTCGAACGCCGCCGTGCCTCATGAAACTGAACGGGCCGCTGCTCCGGAGAGCGCCGGCCCGTCTTTTCATGTGTGCGGCCCCCGGAAAAGCCCTTGCGACCGCGGGCGAACAGCTGCAATTGACGCCAATGGTTCATCGGGCGGAGCCCGGGCCCGGTGCTCGCCTCGAGGATGGCCGTGATCGAGAAGTGCATCGCCACCGGTTCTCTGGTGAACCTCGCACTGCTCCGCGCCTGAGTTCACCTGTGTCCGCAACCCTCGTACCAGGTGGACGCCGGAAGGAGCCCGGGGTTGACACTCACGCCACGGATGGCATTCGAGCGGCGAGCGCAGCGGGAGAAAAGACGACGCGCTGCCGGGCAATGGACGACAGACACGGTGGCGTCGCCGGCGCATCCTATCGATAAGGTTGGGGCCATGCGCAAATCGCACGAGGGCGGGTCGGCCGAGCGACCGTGCCGCCGTCGTCAGCGTGCATCGTGGATGCGCGGCGGCCGACATCTCGCCCTGCCAGGAGA
>CAYLPM010000529.1:0-2218 GCA_964385525.1 uncultured Gemmatimonadaceae bacterium | reverse complement strand
CGTCCCTGCTCTACGGCGTGAGCCCGACCGATCCGCTGACGTTCGGCGCGATCGCCGCGCTCCTCGTGCTGGCGACGGTCGGCGCCGGTCGCGCCGCGGCGCGCAGAGGGCTCGATGTCGATCCCGCCAGCGTGCTGCGATACGACTGAGCTCCGACAACACAGAGCATGCCTGTCCTCACTGGGGTCGAGCGTCGCGTCACGAGGTCGAAGACCGCCGGCTATTGGCCGCTCGACGGGCCGCGTGTATGTCCTGACCGTAGGGGGGAAGCAGCGCGAGCGTCCGCGTCCGACACTGCTCGAGGATACTCCCGCAACCCCGAGTCCGCCCGTCAGGGTCACACCTGGATCGACGCCTCTGCCGTTCGGGCGCATCGCCAGCCTGTTTGGCACTCCGCGCACTGGACCCCGCCCTCCGCTCCGGGCATATTCCGCCGACACACCGCCCTCACCCCGGAGCTCTCACGAGATGGCCGATCAGGACGCCCCCACCGGCACGTTGAAGCGCACCCCCTTTCACGACATCCACCTCGCGCTAGGCGCGAAGATGGTCCCGTTCGCCGGCTACGAGATGCCCGTCCAGTACCCCACCGGCATCACCGCCGAGCACAAGGCCGTTCGCGAGCGCTGCGGGCTGTTCGACGTCAGCCACATGGGGGAGTTCCTCGTCCGCGGGCCCGGCGCGATCGACTTCGCCAACTACGTGACGACCAACGATGTGAGCGCGCTCGAGGTCGGCCAGGCGCAGTACTCCACGATCCTCAACGCGCGCGGGACGATCGAGGACGACTGCCTCGTCTACCGCTTCGCCGATCATCTGATGATCGTCGTCAACGCCTCCAACCGCTACAAGGACTGGGAGCACCTCTCCCACTATCTCGGCCGCTTCGACTGCACGATGCAGGACGTGAGCGAGGACATGGCGCTGCTCGCACTGCAGGGACCGATCGCAGAGTCGGTGCTGCGGCCGCTCACCGACGCCGACCTCGGCGCGCTGCGGTATTACCACTTCACGATCGGGAAGGTCGGCGGCGTCCCCGACATCGTCATCTCGCGCACCGGCTACACCGGCGAGGATGGCGTCGAGCTGTACTTCGATGCTGCGAATGCCGCCATGGTGTGGAAGTCCCTGATGGAATCGGGTGAGGTCACGCCATGCGGCCTCGGCGCGCGCGACTCGCTGCGGCTGGAGATGGGAATGGCGCTCTACGGCAACGACATCGACGGCACCACCACGCCGCTCGAGGCGGGGCTCGGCTGGCTGGTCAAGATGAAGAAAGGCGACTTCGTCGGGCGCGACGCGCTCGCGAAGCAGAAGGAGCAGGGTGTCGCCCGGAAGCTCGTCGGCTTCACCACGACCGAGCGTGCGTTCCCGCGTCACGGCTATCCGGTGTTCTACAATGGACAGCCGAGCGGCCACGTGATGAGCGGGACGATGAGCCCGACGCTCGGCATCCCGATCGGCACCTGCTACCTGCCCACCGAGGGCGCGACCGAAGGCTCGCCGCTGGAGATCGAGATTCGCGGCAAGCGCGTGCCGGCGACGGTGGTGAAGATGCCGTTCCACAAGGGTGGCAGCGCGAAGAAGTGAGGCGGATCGCGATCCTCACCATCTCCGACGCGGGCTCGCGCGGCGAGCGCGCGGACGGATCGGGCGATGCGATCGCCGAGTGGATCGCGGGGCGCGCCGAGCGGAGTGGAACCATGCTGGCGGCACGCGCCCTGGTTCCGGATGATTCCGTCGCCATCGCCGCGCAGCTCGTCCGGTGGTGCGACGACGATGAGGCCGACCTCGTGCTCACCACCGGCGGCACGGGGCTCGGCCCGCGCGACGTGACGCCCGAGGCCACGCGCGTCGTGCTCGAGCGCGAAGCGCCGGGAATCGCCGAGCGGATCCGCATCTCGTGCTTGCAGTCGTTCCCGCGGGCGGCGCTCTCGCGCGGCATCGCGGGCGCGCGCAACCGCACGTTGATCGTCAATCTCCCCGGCTCTACCGGCGGTGTGCGCGATGCGCTGGCGGCGCTCGAGCCGATCGTCGATCACGCGATCGACATCCTGCGCGATGCGCCGACGGAGCATTCGGGTGGCGGCATCCCGCGGGGCGGCGCGGCGTGAAGGTCCTGATCACGCTCGCCGACGTCGAGCCGGCCGTGCGCATCAACGCGGCGCTCGAGCGCGAGGAGGTCGAGACGGCGGTGGTCTCGCCGATCGAGGATCTG
>CAYLPM010000528.1:0-6105 GCA_964385525.1 uncultured Gemmatimonadaceae bacterium | reverse complement strand
CTCGAGGCGGAGGGCCACGCCATGCTGCGATTCATCGAGCCGGACGCGACGAAGGGTGACATCCGATACACGATGCCGTAGTGGACTGAATCCGAGTTGTCGACGGCAGGTGAAACTGCATTGAACCGCGGAGGATCGCAGAGGTCGGCGCGGAGGGCCCTGCGCGGTTGGTAGACACGCCATCCCGATGAGGGAAGCACCCCGATCGACCTCGCCGCTCAGCGATACGTCTCGAAGAAGCCCGCTCCCTCCGCCGTGAGCGCCTGCCCGTCGATCCGGCCCGACAGCCGTACCCTGCCCTTCATCTGAATGAAGAACGGTCTCGGCAGCGCACGCGCATCTGCCTGGCTGCCGCGCTCGACCAGCGGACGCCGCGTGTCCGTCCCCACCGCATCTTCGATCTCCAGCTCCAGACGCAGCGTGTCTCCGCCTCGCGCATCCGCGAGCAGGGCGCGCACCGGCACCCGGACCGGCGCGCCGCCGACCGTGATCGTCCGCGCATCCTCGTACCCGATGCTGGTCGGGCGGAATATCGCGAGGAAGCCCAGCGAATCCGTGACGTAGACGAAGAGCGGCGCGGTTGCGGCAACCGAGTCCGGCGGTTGTACCTGACCGTAGAGCACCGAGTACTGGCCGGCGCGCGCGATGCCCCACTCCCACGTCACGCCCGCCCACACGCCCCAGTTGTGATCGTGGTAGCCCATCGCGGACTCGTAGGTCCGGCAGGCACGCTCGACGCAGACGCGGCCGCTCGCCGACGCACGGAGCGCGGGAACCACGTACCCCGAGACGAAGCCGCGTGACTCATCGCCCATCGCCGTTCCCGGAAAGTAGGCACCCTCCGCGGGATCGAACGTGAGCTCGACATGCACCGAATCGCCCGTGCGCTCCTCGCGGGCATGTGCACGAACTTCGTAGCGGCCGTCGGGCAGCAACCGGACGCTCGAGCTCCCGAGATCGAGGTCCGCGTGCACGGTCGACAGGCTCACCTCCTCCGCCGGAACATCCGCGATGAAGCGGCGCTCCGGCACGCCGATGCCGTGCAGCGCCACCAGCACCCGCCCACCCCAGTCGCCATCCGGGATGTCGCCGCCGACGATGAAGGAGATGAATGCCCATCGCGTTCCGTCCTCCGACAGCACGTTGAAGTAGTGCCATTCGGCCCAGCTCTCGGGGATCGCGAGGTCGTCCGACGGGAGGTGGAATCGGTCGATTTCCGCATACAGCTCGGCGGAGGTCGGCGCGACCCACCGGCGATCGCCCTCGTCATCTTCCCACGCGCCCGCCGCCAGCTCCGGAGCCGCCCCGACCAGCCTGGTGCGCGACGGGATCTCTCCGCTGGCTCGAACCGGGATCTCCCGGTCGCGTGCGCCGCGCCGCACCTCCGGCCGCCCGAGCGGGCGCAGATACAGCAGTTGATCTTCGATCTGCGGCGCGACCGCGCGCACCACGGGATCCAGCCTCCGGGAGGCGAGAAGCTGGAGATGCAGGAAGCGCGCATTGGGAATCGAGAAGAACATTCCTCCGAGCCCTCCCGTCTTCAGGACTTCCACATCGATGCCCTCCGGCAGCACGGTGATCTCCCCGCCACCGACGAGGCGCTCGTCGCTCGCCTGCGTGAGCAGCGCCTCGCCGATCGAGAGGAGCACGATCATCACGCCGACGCCGACGGCATAGCCCCCGAGCAGGAACGCGGTGCGCCACGGGCGGTCGAGGAAGTTGCGAAGCGCGAGGCGCGAGATCACGGCCGGCGTCCGCCGCTGCGCACGTCGCTGATGACGCGTCCATCGCGCATGTGAATCACGCGCCGCGCCGCCCTCGCCAGCTCCTCGTCGTGCGTCACGATCACGAGCGAGGTACCATCGGCATTGAGTCTGTCGAACAGCGCGACGACGTCGGCTCCGGTGCGTGCATCGAGCTCCCCGGTGGGCTCGTCGGCGAGCACGAGCGATGGACGGTTGGCGAGCGCCCGCGCGATCGCCACGCGCTGCTGCTCGCCCCCCGACAGCTGCGAGGGTCGGTGCCGCTCGCGTCCGGCGAGTCCGACGAAGGTGAGCAGCTCGTGCGCGCGGGCTCTCCGCTCTTCGCGCCCGAGCCCGGCCTCGGCCATCGGCAGCTCCACGTTCTCCATCGCAGTGAGCGTCGGCACGAGGTAGAAGCGCTGAAAGACGAAGCCGATGTTCCGCAGTCGAAACGCGGTGGCCTCGCGGTCCGGCATCCGCGCGATCTCGCGGCCCAGGATCTCGATCGTTCCCGCACTCGGCCGATCGATCGCGCCGAGCAGGTGCAGCAGCGTCGACTTGCCGCACCCCGACGGGCCGACGATCGCCATGTGCTCCCCCACATCGATCTCGAGCGAGACCTCGCGGACGGCGTGGACGGTCTCCGCGCCGAGCCGGTAGTTCCGCGAAACGTCGCGCGCGGCGAGGATCCGCTCGGCGACATCGAAACGCTCGGCGGCGACCCGCGTGGCGCTCATCCGACCGCCTCCTCGCGCAGTGTGCCGGCGATCGGCAGCGACGCGCTGCGCCAGGCGGGATAGATGCCCGCGGCAATGCCGACCATCACCAGCAGCCCCAGCGCGGTCCACGCCGCCCGCGGCTGAAAGAGGAAGAAGTCGATCGGCTCCGGCAGCCCCGGAAACGTCGTGAGGATGCCGTTGAGCCAGCGCGCGGTGCCGAGGCCGAGCACGAACCCGATCGCCGTGCCGGCGAGACTGATCGCGACGCCCTCGAGGATGATCTGCTGCACGACGTGCAGTCGGGACACGCCGATCGCGCGCATGACGGCTATCTCGCCGACACGCTCGTTCACCGAGACGGTCACGAGCGTCGTCACGAGCAGAAAGCCGACGATCAGGCTCACTGCGCCAAGGATCAGCGCGAGCTGCCGGAAGTAGCTGAGCCGCGCGTCCACCTGCTCGATCGCCGCCGCGGTGGAGATGGCGGTCACGCGCGGAATGCGCGCGTCCACCCATGCGCGGACCTCCTCCGCATCCCCGGCGGGCGAGAGACGCACCATGAACAGGTTCACACGATCCGTCCCGGCGGCGCCGGCCATTGCCTGGAGGGCGGAGAGGTGCAGCGCGACCGCGCGCTGATCGGCGGGGAGATAGTTGAAGCGGGCACGCCCCGAGACGACGAGCTGGCGACCTCCCACGGAGGTTCGCATCTGGGGGTCGTAACCCGTGGCGAGTCGCACCGTGTCGCCGATCCGGGCTCCCGTCGCGACCAGGAAAGCATCACTGGCCACGATCGAGGTCGTGTCGGGGAGACTCGCGCCCTCGAGCAGCTCGTAGTCCCCCTGCACCGACGGATCGATGCCGAGCGCGGTCGCCGCGACGTTGCCGCCGCCATCCCCGCGCCCGACGTGCACCGATGCCGCGAACACCGGGCTCACCGTCGCGACGTCCGGGTGCGACCGCAGCGCGCGCGCGATTTCCGTCGCCCCCGTGATCGTCGCTTCGGTGTCGAAGGGAAGAGTTCCGCGCGGCGCGATGCGAAGGTCGAACCCCTGACGCGTGAGCAGCGCCCGGAACGACTCGCGCATGCCCGTCGACAGCATCACCATGTCGAGCAGCAGGGCGGCCGAGATCGCGACGCCGAGCACCGCGAGGAGCGTCCGACTGCCGTGTCGGCGCAGCCCTGCCGCAGCCAGCACGAGGCGCATCAGCGGCCGAGCAGAGTGAGCGGCTGCGCCCGCACGAGACGGAGCGCCGCCAGCCACCCGGCGGCGATGCCGAGCACGAGCGAGAGCGACACGGCGATGAGGAGGATCTCCGGGGTAACGAGGGCGAACGCCAGGGGCGTGCGGTAGACACCGCGATAGTGCCAGTTCACGATCGCCGACGCACCCCATCCGACGCCGATGCCGAGCACACTGCCGAGAGCGGCGATGAGCGCCGCCTCGATCACCACGGCGCGCACGACCGCGCGGCGCGAGATGCCGATCAGCCTCAGCGCGGCGACGTCACGGCGCCGCTCGTCCACCTTGAGCAACAGGATGCAGAGAAGAAACGTCGCGCTCGCGACGATCGTGATGATCCCGATCGCGCGGTGAAAGCGATTGACGACGGCGAAAGTGCGCGAGCTCTCGACCGCGATGTCGGCGGAGCGGTGCGCGCGGAAGCCGAAGGCGGCCTCGTTGATGGCGGCCAGCGCCGAGTCGGTGGCGCCTGTGCTTTCGGTGGCGATCGCGAAACGGTCCACGCGATCGCCGTACGCGGTGAGTGCCTGCAGTTGCCCGAGGTGCAGCCGGATGCGATACTCGTCGCGGGCGACCTCGGCGGGATCCGCCGCGCGCCGCGTGATCGCCGCGATCCGTACGGTGTCGCCGACCTCGTCCGGCGAGGCGGACAACACCACGAGATCACCCACGCGAAGTCCCGCGTCGGCAGCGAGGCGCTCGTCGATCGCGATCCCCCGGACGTCGAGCGAATCGGTGGGCGCCTGTGCCTGAACGAGCGTGCTGGTGCCAGACGGCGTGATCGCCGTGGCGCCCGAGCCGGACGGGATCGTGCCGCCGGCCTGCAGTACGAACAGGAGGACGATGAGATGCATGGGCATGGAGAGCACTTCCTGAATATGGCATGCCACGTGTGGCGGCACGAGAGTAGCACCTGACGCCCCTCATGCAGGACGAGATCGCGCATCACGTCGCGCCCGAGCTGCTCTGGATCCCGATACTGCTCCTCGCCGCCAAGTTGACCGGCGCCCTTGCCGAGCGCTTTCGTCAGCCGGCGGTGCTGGGCGAGCTCGCGGCGGGCGTCATCCTCGGGAACCTGACGCTCATCGGCATCACGGCGCTCTCGCCGATCGCAACCGATGAGATCGTACGCTTCCTCGCCGAGCTCGGCGTCATCCTCCTGCTCTTTCAGATCGGACTGGAGTCGAGCCTCGACCGCATGCGACGCGTGGGCGCGCGGGCGCTGGCGGTCGCCGTGATCGGCGTCGTCGTGCCATTCGCGCTCGGCGCGCTCGTCGGCCCGCTCGTGCTCCCCGGGTTGTCGACCCACGCCTACCTGTTCATCGGCGCCGCGCTCACCGCCACGTCGGTCGGCATCACGGCCCGCGTCTTCAGCGACATCGGCGCCCTGGACTCGATCGAGGCTCAGATCGTTCTCGGCGCGGCGGTCATCGACGACGTCCTGGGGCTCATCATTCTGGCCGTGGTGTCGGCGCTCGCCACGGCGGGGACGGTGAGCGCCGCCGCGATCGGCTGGATCGTCGCCAAGGCCGTGATGTTCCTGGTCGGCTCCGTCCTCGTCGGACAACTCCTGGCGCCGCACCTCGGCCGGCTGCTCTCCCGCATTCACCGCGGCGAGGGAATGAAGCTGACGCTGGCGCTCGTCTTCGCGCTCGGCTTCGCCTGGCTCGCGGGCTGGATCGGGCTCGCGCCTATCGTCGGCGCGTTCGCGGCGGGACTCGTGCTCATGCCCGTGCACTTCCGTGATTTCGACGAGCCGATCGTGGTGCGACAGATCCGCACGATCACCGCCGACATCGAGGTGAGCGCGCGCGAGCGCGTGGTGAAGGTGATCACGCCGCACGCCGAGCGGCACGTCGAGCACCTGATCGAGCCGCTGGCGCACCTGTTCGTGCCGCTGTTCTTCGTGCTCACGGGCATGATGGTGACGCTCCGCAGCTTTCTCGAGCCCTCCACGCTCATCGTCGGACTCGTGCTCACCGTGATCGCGATCGGAGGCAAGCTCGTCTCGGGGCTCGCCGCCGGCCCGGTGCGCAAGCGGATCGTGGGCTGGGGGATGGTCCCGCGCGGCGAGGTGGGCCTCATCTTCGCGACCATCGGCCGAACGATCGGCGTGATCGACGATCACGTGTTCTCGATCGTGGTGATGCTCGTCATGCTGACGACGCTGCTCACGCCGCCCATTCTCGCCCTGACGCTGCGACGACAGGGTGGCGCGCCGCCGTCCGGGACGGCCGAGCGTCGGACGGCGCCCGACGCGGCGTGACGCGTGGAGTGCTTCCCTCATTGGTGGCATGTCTGCCAACCGCGAAGGTCGCCGACATTGGACCGCAGAGGACCGCAGAGGAACGGAGAGGAACGGAGAGGAACGCAGAGGACGGCACACGGGTCCTGGATCGG
>CAYLPM010000527.1:0-2796 GCA_964385525.1 uncultured Gemmatimonadaceae bacterium | reverse complement strand
GAGGGAGCGACCTGGTTCAAGGCGTACACGACGATCAGCCGCGAGGCGTTGAAGGCGGCGATCGATGAGGCCCATCGCCGGGGACTCAAGTTCACGGGGCACCTCTGCTCCGTCTCGTTCCGCGAGGCCGTCGCACTCGGGATCGACAACCTCGAGCACGGCCTGTTCACGAACAGCGACTACTCGGCCGGCAAGCAGCCCGACCGCTGTCCGTCCGGACTGCGCGGCGACCTCTTGGAAGTGGACCTCCAGGGGCCCGAGGTGCAGGCGACGTTCCGCGACATGATCTCGAAGGGCGTCGCGATGACGTCGACGCTCGCCGTGTACGAGCTGAGCGTTCCCGGCCGGCCGCCGCTCGAGCAGCGGGTGCTCGATGCGCTGGCCCCCGAGGTGCGCGCCGAGTACCTCGCGACGCGCGCGGAGATCGAACGCAATGCCGGCACGTCCACGGCGGCCACGGTGTTCCGCAAGGCGCAGGCGTTCGAGCGCGCGTTCGCGCAGGCAGGCGGTCTTCTCGCCGCCGGCGTCGACCCGACCGGCAACGGCGGCGCGCTACCGGGCTACGGCGATCAGCGAAATTACGAGCTGCTGCTGGAAGCGGGCTTCACCGCGCCGGAGGTCGTGCGCATCATGACCCTCAACGGCGCGAAGATTCTCGGCGTTGACGGCGAGCTCGGCTCGATCGAGCGCGGCAAGCTCGCCGACCTCGTCGTCATCCGCGGCGACCCAGTCGCGTCTCCGGCGGAAATCCGGAACGTGGTGCTCGTGTTCAAGGATGGCGTCGGGTACGACTCGGCGAAGCTGATCGAGTCGGTGAAGGGGCAGGTCGGGATCAGGTAGGTGGAACTGCCTTGAACCGCGGAGGATCGCAGAGGTAGGCGCGGAGGATCGCAGAGGACGGCACACCCGTCGGAGGTCTGCCCGCGACGAGCCCGGACGAATGCTTTGGAAACTGCCTCGGGAAGCAATGGCTTCCCGAGGTCGTTCATCCAATCATTCCGGGCTCGTGGCGGTCGGGAGCTCCTTCGGTGTGCAGTCCTCTGCGTTCCTCGCCGTTTCCTCCGCGTTCCTCTGCGGTCAATGTCGGTGTCTGCGCGATCAACGTCCGGTGACCGGCGCAGTCGCGGACTGGCTATTCCGAATGAGGGAAGCATTCCACTGGTCACTGACGGCTGAACACCGACCACTTCGACGTTTCCAGACTCTCCCTCCTTCGATTGCCCCCCTACGGCAGCAATCCCTGTCGCGGCCCGATGAACGCGAGAACGAGCATCGCGATCATGACCGCCCAGATCCCTGCGTACAGCATCGCGACGTACTTCCGCTGCTCGAGAATGTTCGGGTAGAGAATCGGCTTCCCGGCGAACTTCCCCCGCGGCTTGTTGGGGAAGAAGAACGTCTTGTACGTCTCGATCGAGGCCACCGTGAAGCCGATCCCGGCGAGCGCGAGGTGCAGCCAGCTCGTCGTTAGGAACGCCATCACGGCCGACCAGAAGATCGCGATGCCCGGGCTGCGGAAGAACTTGAACGTCTCGAACCCTTCCACGGGCGCGTCCTTCCAGGCACCGCCGAAGGCGCTGAACCAGCCGCCGAGGCTGCCGATCGTCAGGATCACCAGCCATGCCGGAAGGTCCGGGTAGGTGCGCTGCAGCCAGAGAACGAACCACACCGCGGCCGCGAGAATCACGATCACCGCCGCGAGAATCGACCAGCGCACGGCGCGACTCTGGATCGGCTTCCCGAGCAGGCCGAACTGCATCGGGATGAAGTACTTGCTCTGATCCTCCTCGCGAATGAAGCTCTTCCACAACTCGAGCGTCAGCCGCTCGGCGGCATAGACGATCCCGAAGAAGACGGCCGCGTGCGCCCACGTGTCGAGCTCGTAGTCGAGCGCCCATTTGAGGAGCACCGCCAGCAGGCCGGCGACGAGAATGCTGCGAAGGTATTTCGGGACGGTGAAGCCCTCGTGCGGCGCGTCCTTGTACATCCCCCACGAGGAGGTGTGCGCGCCGGCCAGGAGGCCGATCAGGAAATGCATGGTCAGGGTGTGAGCGGTGTGGAGGAGACGGCCGCGGAGCGGCCGGTGATGGGAGGATCGACGAGCGGAGCGAGAGACGCGTAGACCGCGGTCGTGAGCTCCAGATCGCGACGGGCGAGATCGAAGTCGTACCGCGGCTCGGCATTCGCGCGCAAGCTGGGCACGAAGTCCGCCCACATGCCCGCGTAGCCCGCAACGTCGCGAAACGTCGGGAGGGGGAAGCGCCGGCGCCGTCCACGGATCGCCAGGAAGATCCCGTTCGTCTCGAACGTGATCGTGCCGTGCGTGCCGTAGACCGCCGAGAGACGCAGCCCCTTGAACGGCGAGCCGATCTCCCAGGAGTACTGGAGCGTGCCGACGGCGCCGGTCGCGTAGCGGAAGATCACGACCATGGTGCGATCGGGATCATCGGGGCCGGCCGCGCGCCCCGCCCGGAAGCCGTGGACCGACGCGACTGGAAGGCCGAGGTTGGCCATGAAGTCGACCCAGTGGATGCCACCCTCGAACATCGCGCCGCCGCCGGTGCGTCGCGCGTCCGCGCGCCAGTCCGCGACGCGCTGCTGCTTGAGCGCGTTGACGGACACCAGCCGTACCTCGCCGACATCACCCCCGGCGATCGCGCTGCGCAGCGCCATCGCCACGGGCTTGTAGAAGTAGTTCTCGGCCACCATCACGCGGCGAGCCGCGGCATCGCGCGCGCGCCGCACTGCATCGAACTCGTCGAGCGTGAGAAACGGCGGCTTCTCGACGACGACGTG
>CAYLPM010000526.1:0-6475 GCA_964385525.1 uncultured Gemmatimonadaceae bacterium | reverse complement strand
GCCGGGCAAGCACGTCATGCGGGACATACCGCGCATGGTCGCCGAGGCCGCGGCAGTGCATCCGGGCACGGGCTATTCCGTGACGCCGGCATTCGGCGTTCACGAGAAGCTCGCCGAGGTCGTGCTCCTCAGAGCCGATCTCGAACCCGTCCAGGACGTCCTCGCGAGCGAGGCGTGTCGATGCTGGAATCCCGCCGGGGTCGAGGGGACGTGTGGCAACGCCTGCCGGGCACGTCAGGGTGCGCTGAGCGAGACGCCGCGGGACGCCTGAGCGGCCTTTCGTCCCGCCGCATCAGGTGGCAGCACTCCCGTCTCTATCGCGACTCGAGCAGTACGCAGCACGAGCACTCCCGTCTCTATCGCCACTCGAGCAGTACGCAGCACGCAGCACTCGCCTGGATCCTTCCATGAGCACCGACCTCTCCCCCCACGCCCCCCTCACCAGCCTCTCCGAAGAGGAGTCCCTCTTCCGCGACGCCGTGGCCGCGTTCGCCGAGGATGACGTCCGCCCGCGCGTCATGGAGATGGAGCGCGCCGGAAGGGTCGATTCCGCCCTGATCGAAAAGTGCTTCGAGATGGGACTCATGGGGATCGAGGTGCCGGAGCGCTACGGCGGCGCCGGCGGGTCCCTGTTCATGGTGACGCTCGCCGTCGAGGAGATCAGCAAGGTCGACCCATCGGCGGCGATCGTCGTCGACGTGCAGAACACGCTCGTCAACTATCCGATCGGACGATACGGCACGGACGCGCAGAAGGAGAAGTATCTCACGCAGCTCACCAGCGAGCGTGTCGGGGCCTACGCGCTCTCCGAGCCGGGCTCGGGCTCCGATGCGTTCGGTCTGGCGACGCGCGCCGTGAAGAAGGACGGCCGGTGGGAGCTCACCGGTCGCAAGCTGTGGATCACCAACGGCGCCGAGGCGGAGATCTTCGTCGTCTTCGCCAACGCGAAGCCCGCGGCAGGCTACAAGGGCATCACCGCGTTCATCATCGAGCGCGACTTACCCGGATTCGCCGTCGGCAAGAAGGAGGACAAGCTCGGGATCCGCGCGTCGAGCACGACCGAGCTGATCCTCGATGGCGTGGAGGTCGCTGACGAGAACGTCCTCGGTCCCGTCGGCCAGGGCTACAAGATCGCGATCGAGACGCTGAACGAAGGTCGCATCGGCATCGGCGCGCAGATGATCGGCGTCGCCCAGGGCGCGCTGCGCGCCGCGATCGAGTACGTGAAAGAGCGCCACCAGTTCGGCCGGCCGGTCGCCGAGAACCAGGGCGTGCAGTTTCAGCTCGCGCAGGCCGCGACGGACCTCGAGGCTGCGCGGCTCATGGTCTACAATGCGGCGCGGCTCAAGGACGCGGGCGGGGACATCGCCCGCGAAGGGGCGATGGCGAAACTCTTCTCATCGCAAGTGGCCGAGCGAGTGACGTCGCTGGGCATCGAGCTGTTCGGCGGGTACGGGTACACGAAGGACTACCCCGCCGAGAAGTTCTGGCGCGACGCGAAGATCGGCACGATCTACGAGGGGACGTCGAACATGCAATTGCAGACGATCGCGAAGGCGATACTGAAGTAGAGCTCGAGTAGTACTGCGTACTGCTCGAACTCCGCAACGTTCGTCGCGCTGAGGCTGACGTCCGACGCGCACTACGGCGTCATCGTGCACCGTGGCGTCGAGGTCCACGGACGACCGACGGCTGAACTCCGGCTCCTCACCGAACGGTGAACGGCACCACCACTCCCCGGTCCCCCCACATCAACCGCATCACTCCGCCCGACGCGCTCGGCACTATCGCGATGGTGAACTGCTCCACCGGCTCGCTGAGCGGTTCCATGGTCACGGCAATGCGCGCGAGGTCCTGCGCGGGATCGTAGACCGTCCCCCACTGCCCCGTCTGCCGGTTGATCACCAGCTGCGCGCCCGTGGGCGACGGGATCGTCCACAGAGTGTACGTGCCGGCAGGGACGGTCGTGCCGCCGATCACCAGGTCGCGTGACGTCGTGAAGTGCGTCGCCTCGTTCGCGCCCGTACGCCACGGCTCATTCCACGGAACCACGCCACCCCAGATCGTGCGCCCGCGCGCCGAGGGACGGCCATAGTCCACCGACAGCATCGCGCCGCCGCCGATCGTCGCCAGCGTCGTGTCGCGCGTCGAGAGCTGCCCGAGTGGACGCGCGGCGAAGTCTGTCGCGAGCGCCGCGATGTTCACGGTCGGCACTCGCTCGACGGTGATCTTCGATGCGGTCGCGCTGCCGTCGGCACTCTGGATCCGGCCGGCGCCGTCGAGGCGGATGACGACCGGCGAGCCGAAGTATTCGAGCTCGACCCCGGTCGCACCGCGGCGGCGCAGGTAGACAGCGGTGGGCGTCTGGCCGCCGAGCCCCATCTGGAGAACGGTCGTGCTGTCGCGCCCCGCCGGCAGCGCCTGCATGATCGCCTGCTCGGCCAGCGCGAACGAGTTGCCGATCCACGGCACTGCGATGCCCTGCACGGGAATCCGGTTCACGCGCAGCGAGTCACCGCTGGGGATTCGCGCCACCACCGTGTTCCCGGTGAACTCGAGCCTGGTCGGCTGGGACGGAGCGCCGCCAGGCTGCGTCGCCCGCGCCTCGAACGTGCTCACGTGCCCGTTCATGCCGAGCTCGGCGCGATACGCGATGACGCGCGTGCGCGGTACGCGAAGGATGAGCTCGCCCTCGAGCATCCGCGACGTTCGCGTGTAGCGCTCGACCGCGACCGTGTCGTTGCCGAGGCGCACGACGAACGCGCCCTGCACCTCCGCCGCCCCCGGCGTGCGCTGCGCGGCCGCCGGCTGCGCGCCAACCGGCGCGTCCGACGTCGGCACGGCGCGTGGAGAGGACGCGCAGGCGAGTGCTCCGATGGACGTGACCGCGAGCGCGAACACGCGCGAACGCCGGGGATCGAACGTTGTGCGTCGCTGCATGATTCCCTCCGGTTGCTGAGCCGACGAATCCATATCGCCTCGCGGCCGCCGCAGCAAGTTGGGGAACAGATTGGCCTCCGCCTTGCGCCGCCCGTCCGCATGCCGAAGTCCCGTCGGAAGGCCGCCCTGCGCGCACCCGACGCCACGGCTCGCGCGCGCGCCCAGCGCGACTTCATCACCGATGTCACGCGCGCGGCGGCACACCTCGAGCGCGCGACACGAGCCGCGACGCGCTCCGCGCGCTCACGAGAGACCGCAGTATCCGAGGAGCCAGTAGAGCAGGAGGAAGATGAGGACGGTGCTGAAGCATCCGCCACCCATTTTCCACGCACCGAGTCCCGCCAGCCCGCCGCGTAGCAGTCCCATCGCCGCCTCATCCGTTATCGATCGGTATACGTGTCACGCTGTCGCGGAGGCGGACTGGTGCAGGGAACGTACCGCGCCGCAGCCGCGTGAACGAGCCCGACCGAACGGTCTCCCGACTTCGCCCGAGCGCGCGGACCAGGGTATGCCTGTGCGCGCGGTGCGCGCGGTGCGCGCGACACCGCGAAGCGACGGATCGCAACTCACGCCCGACCGCAGAGCGCCCCGAGGATCTCGAACGCGCGGAGGATCTCGAACGCGCGGAGGATCTCGAACGCGCGGAGGATCTCGAACGCGCGGAGGATCTCGAACGCGCGAGGATCTCGAACGCGCGAGGATCTCGAACGAGTAGAGGATCGCGCACGCCTCGAGGATCGCGGCGCCTCGGGAATCGCGAACGCGTCGAGGATCACGAAGGCAGCCCTGACCACCGAGCGCGCGGACATGGATGCCAAGGGAGCGAGGAGGTCGGCGCAGGCAGCGTGCGGCGTAGCAAGAGACCGCGGGTCTCTGCGCCCTTGCAGATCCCGGCCCGTCGAGTCCCGCGGGCTCGCAGCGTCCAAGCCGCTAGCTGCCGAAGCCGATCTCCTCGCTCCCGCCTTGGCGACCAATGCCTCCTCGCGACCGTCCTCCTCGCGACCGCCTCCTCGCGACCGCGGCGTGGACACTCGCTAGTCGATGCTCCGCCAGAGGTACCAGCTCGCGATCGTGCGGTAGGGCGCCCAGCGCGCGCCGATCTTCGCGACCTGCTTCGGCGTCGGAAGCTTGCGGCGACGCCAGTGGACCTTGATCGCCTTCTGGATGCCGTAGTCGAGCTCGGGGAGCACATCCGGGCGGCCGAGACGGAACATGAGGAACATGTGGGCGGTCCAGCGGCCGATTCCCTTGACGGTCACGAGCGCGTCGATAAGCTCGTCATCGGGCAGCTCGTGCAGCCGCTTCACGGGGAGCTCGCGAGCGGCCACCCTGGTCGCGAGGTCGCGGATGTAGCCGATCTTCTGACGAGAGAGTCCGACGCCGCGCAGTGTCTCGTCCGGCGTGTCGAGCAGCCGTTGCGCCGACGGGGAGCGGCCGCGGTAGAGCGCGCGGAACCGGCCGTGGATGGTCGCGGCGGCGTATCCGGAGAGCTGCTGGTAGATGATGCTGCGGAGCAGGGCGTCGAGGTGCGTGCCTTCGACGCGCGGCTCGAACCGGCAGGGACCGACCCCGTCGATGATCGTCGCGAGAGTGGGGTCGCAGCGTTTCAGGTGCGTGACGGCGGGGCGATGCACGGGCGTTGGCGAAGGTGGACGATGGCTCGGGAGCAGCAGGTGGAATCTATCGCCGCGGCGGGGGCGACCGGATGCCGGCTACTTCCAGCTCTCGATCGGCCTTCCCACCTTGCGCTCCAGCTTCGCCACCAGCCGCTCGCCCGCGAACCTCACGATGGTCGAGATCACCAGAAAGCGCACGGCCCGGCCCGCGACGAGCGCGAAGAGAAAATGCGGCAGCGGAACGCCGAGCGCGCCGGCGGCGATGCAGACGAGCTTCGTCGAGACAGGCGTGACGGTGCTCACGAAGACGAACATCCAGCCGTATTCATCGAACAGCCCCTGGCTGGCCTCGACCTCCCGTGCGCTGACGCCCACCCAGCCGAGCGCCGGCTCGAGCGTCTCGAACGCCAGCGCGCCGAGCGCGTACGCGAGCAGCCCACCGAGCGTCGCGCCGACGATCGACCATGCCGCCAGGCGGTAGACCCTCGGCGGATCCGAGAGACCGAGCGGGATGAGGAGCAGATCCGCCGGCCCCGGTACCACGGAGCTCTGGAGTAACGTCCAGGTGCCGGTCGCGGGCCCGGCCCACCCCGATTCCGCCCACCGATGGAGGAGGGCAACGAGCTGCAGGAACCGGCTGCGGGAGCGGCGCCGCGGCAGCGGACGCGAATGTTCGACGGAAGCGGCCATGTATGGAGAGAGAGTGCGACCCACGAATGCACCCACGGTGCCACGAGCCGGTTTTGTACCCGGTGGCTGGGCGAAGGATCGTGATGTCATCCATCACAACCCTCGCGGACCGTCTCTCGTGACATGTCGCGTCCAATGCTGGCGCGAGGTGTTCGACCGGCCCAGATTCCTCCCCGGCGATCGTCCCGTCCCGGATCCGATCGTCCCGCCCGCTCGGCGGGCCATTCCCGCCGGCATGCCAGGAGGAGCCCCGTGGATCGACAACACTACCGACCGCGCTCCGTTTCCGAGCTCATCGACGGCACGATCCGCATCGTCCGAGCGGAGTTCGGGAAGCTGGTCCCGCTCGCGCTCGTCAGCTACCTGCCAATGATTCTGCTGTTCTCGCTGATGCCGGTGATGTTCCAGCGGGAGTTCGATGAGAACGCGGTCCTGGCGCTGATTCTCGGTCTCGCCGTGCCGTTCGTGTTCTGGTTCGTCGCGTTCGAGGCCGCCATGGTCCACGTCGCGGGCCAGTCGTATCTCGGCCGCGATCCTTCGGCGGGCAGCTCGCTGAAGCTCGCGGCCTCGCGATACTTTCGCGTGCTCGGCGCGTTCTTCGTGAAGTACGTCGCCCCCGGCGTGCCGCTGGTGATCGTGGTCCTCCTCGCCGCCGTGCTCCCCGACGCCCTCGTGGCGCTCCTCGGGATCGCGAGCGTCGTCGCCGCCGTGATGATCTTCCTGCGACTGGTGCTGCTGCCCGCGACGCTGCTGTTCGAGGACCTTCCGCTCGGCGACGCGATCAGGCGGTCGCTCGCGCTGACGAGCGGGCAGAAGTGGCGCGTCTTCAAGGCGCTGCTGCTCATCTATTTCATCTGGGTGGCGATCTACATGGTGTTCTACGTCGGCGTGATCATCGCCTTTCTCGACAGCCCGTTCGTCGCGATCGCCGTCAGTCAGGCGGCCGGCGCGCTGGGCTACCCGCTCTTCGCCACCGTTACGGCGCTGCTGTACTTCGATTTCAGGATCCGCAAGGAGGCATACGACATCGAGCTGATGACGCAGGCGCTTCCCTCGGAGGCCGCGCCCTCCCCCGCGGTCTGATTCGACGACGTGGAGCCCGACACGCTGAGTGAAACGGCGATCGCCGAGGCGGTCGCATCGATCTTTTCCGAGCCGGAGTTCGATCGCTCCATTCGGGAGACGATCTGGCAGCGCGTCCTCGGCGTGATCAGCGACTTCGTCGGCGC
>CAYLPM010000525.1:0-3673 GCA_964385525.1 uncultured Gemmatimonadaceae bacterium | reverse complement strand
CGGAGCTGCACCTCGGGCACGACCTCGGCGCCCGGCTCCGCGTCGAAGAAGTCGCGCTCGCTGAACCCGAACTGCCTCGCGATCAGCACGTTCGGGAACGAGGCGACCATCGTGTTGTAGTCGCGCGTGGTGGCGTTGTAGTGCTGACGGGCGAACGAGATGCGGTTCTCGGTGGTGGTCAGCTCCTCCTGGAGCGCGAGCACATTCTGGTTCGCCTTCAGATCCGGATAGTTCTCAACGACCGCGAAGAGTGAACGCAACGTCCCGGTCAGCATGTTCTCGGCGGCAGCGGCCTCGACGGGGCCCTGCGCGCCCGCGGCCACCGCGTTCGCACGCGCGTTCGTGACCTGCGTCAGCGTCTCCTCTTCGAACTCCATGTAGCCACGCACCGCGTTCACGAGGTTGGGCACGAGGTCGTGTCGCCTCTTCAGCTGGACATCGATCTGCGACCACGCCTCGTCCACCCGCAGGCGCGCGCCCACGAGCGCGTTGTACATCGCGATCACCGCGATCACGACGACCGCGATGACCGCAACGACGGCGATCAGGATGATCAGTTCCATCGGGCACGCTCCTCTGCGTATCTCGCGCGATGATACGGACGGCGGCGTTGACGCGCCGGGCCATTCGGCCCGCCCCACCGGTGACTGCCGGTCCCGAAGTCCGCCTCGGCGGTCCGCTGCTTCCGCTTCACGCAGTGGCTTCGACCGTCCCGCGCGCAGGCCGCCGCGAAGGCGAGACGAGCGCTAGGCGCGTTCGAATATGAGCTGGAACTCCATCACGCCGTGATCCTCGACCGAGAGCACGAGCATCGCTTCGGGCGGGTCCATCTCGTAGTCGGCGAACACGATCTCGGTGGAGCCGATCACGAGCACGCGGCCACCCGAGAACCGGCCCTCGAGCGGGATCTCCACGTCACGCGTGACGCCGTGCAGCGTGAGCCGGCCAAGCGCCGTGGCGGTCACGGTCTCACCTTCCGCAGGCACGGCATCGAGCGCGATCGGCTCCGCGAGCACGAAGCGTGCGGTCGGGAAGGCGCCGGTCTCGAGCGACTGTCGCCCGAGCGCGTTGTCGCGCCTGTCGTCGTCGCTCTGGAGTGCGGTGAGGTCGGCCTCGATCTCGACCACGGTGATCGCCGCGCCGTCGAACTCGAGCGTCCCCGTGACGCGCGAGGTGCGCCCGACCGCCGTCTTCGTCCCGACGTTCGCCAGCTCCTCGACCACCCGGTAGCCGACGAACGAATCGGAGCCCTCCGCCACGCGCCACCTGCCCTCGGGTGAACCCGTGTCGGCCGTCAACACCGCCGTTGATGGCGGGGTCGCCGTCGCGGTCTCGGTCGTCGTGGCGGTGCCGGGTGTGGTGCCTGTGGGCGTCGCCAGCGAGGCGGCGGCGGTGTCGAGGCTCACCGGCGGCGGTGCGTCGTCGCGCAGGAACTGATACCAGCCGCCCACCGCCGTCGCGAGCACGAGTAACGCCGCCAGCCCGCCGAGCGCGAGCATCCGATTCATGCGCATCGATCCGTCCATTTCGCTGCCGGCCCGCGCGTAGGTGCCGCCGGTGCAGATTCAGCCGGCCGCGTAAGTGAGCTACAGGGTGACGAACGGAGCGTCGGGACAGCGTAAGGGCCGCCTCCGGGGTCGGCGAGGAGGTGGGGCAGTGCGCTCAGCGGACGCAGCGCGCAGCGTCCGTCATACTGCCGGCGCAATCCCGTGCTCTGCGGCGCAGCTCCCAGGGGAGACGACATGACGACCACCGACCCGAGCTACCCGGTCACGTTCGACGTCGAATACACCGATCGGCTCGAACGATTGAGCTCGGCCTTCCGCCTGATCTGGATCATCCCGATCGCGATCGTGCTCGCGACCGTCGGCGGTGGCGGGAGCACGGAGTACGCCGACGAAGGCATGAGAGCGGGGGCGGCAGGCGCAGGCGGTCTGCTGGTCCTGGGACCGCTGCTCATGATCCTGTTCCGCCAGAAGTACCCACGCTGGTGGTTCGACTGGAACCTGGAGTTCATGCGCTTCTCCGCGCGCGTGCAGTCTTATCTGCTCTTGCTCACGGATCGCTACCCGGCGACCGACGATCACCAGCTCGTGCATCTCGACATCGCCTACCCGGACGTGCAGCGCGATCTCAACCGCTGGCTGCCGCTGGTGAAGTGGCTGCTCGCGATCCCGCACTTCCTGGTGCTGTTTGCGCTCGTGGTGGTCGGCTTCTTCATCGTGGTCGTCGCGTGGTTCGCGATCCTCTTCACCGGTCGCTACCCGCGCGGGCTCTTCGACTACGTCGTGGGCGTGATGCGCTGGGCCAATCGCGTGGCCGCGTACGCGTTCATGCTCACCACCGACCGCTATCCACCATTCAGCCTGCGCCCGTAGCGGATCGCTCGCGGCGGGACGACCGCTTGCGCCTCGCGCCCGGCGGGCGTGCGATCGCCGGGCGAAGGTCCGCGGCGAGTTCCGGCACGCAGCGAGCGAGAGGGCGCCCACGGTGGAACGTGCAGAGATCGCCGCTTCGACCGGCGATGACATCCAACTACTCGAGGGACCGCAGGATCGCGGCTCGGAGCTGTTGCGGGCGATCCGCATTCTCATCGAGTTCGCGCGCGGGTTTCGGGCGCTCCATTTCGTGGGCCCGTGCGTCACAGTGTTCGGCTCGGCGCGGATCGCCGAAGGTGACCATCGCTATGAGCTGGCGCGCCTCACCGGACGTGAGCTGGCGATCGCGGGCTACACGGTGATGACCGGCGGCGGTCCCGGGATCATGGAGGCGGCGAACCGCGGCGCGAAGGAGGTGCGCGGCCGCAGCATCGGATGCAACATCCGGCTGCCTGTGGAGCAGGTCCCGAATCGCTTCCTCGACCGCTTCGTGGAGTTCCGGTACTTCTTCGTCCGCAAGGTGATGCTGCTGAAGTACTCGTACGCGTTCGTGGTGTTCCCGGGCGGGTTCGGGACGCTGGACGAGGTGTTCGAGACCGCGACGCTGATCCAGACGGGAAAGATCCGAGACTTCCCGATCGTGCTCATGGATAGCGAGTTCTGGACGCCGCTGATCGCGTTCCTGCGCGAGTCGATGGTCGCGCCGGGCCTGATCCACGCTCGCGACCTCGATCGTATCGTGCTCACGGACGACCCGGTGGAGGCCGCACGCATCGTGCGCGATGCGGGGCTCAGCCGCTTCGGGCTGCGCTACCGCGCGCCCCGACGCCGCCGCATTCTGTTCGAATAGCTTCGCGGCCCGGCTAGCTCTGCCCGGCGGGCACGGCGGGCGGCGCGGGCTCTGCCTCGCCCGAAAGCGAGTGGTACAGCTCCTCCTCGTGCGCGAAATGGAGCTGGAGCACGGCGAGCAGCCCGTACAACACGCGGCGTAGATCCGGCACCAGCCCGGGCCAGGCACCCTCCACATCCGCATCCCGCAGCAGATCGTCCAGCACACGCACGAGGTGGAAGATCTCCCGGTGCGAGCGGCTCATCGCGGCCAGCGGCTCATCGCCCGGCAGCTGCGCGGCGAGGGCGGGGTGAAGCTCCCGCTCGTCGGCGCGCTCGTGCGGGATCAGCTGCTCGTGTAGCGCCGTGCTCAGCGCGGTGGCCTCGCTGACGCCGGCCGCATCCTCCTCGTCGAGCGTGTCGGCCACGGTGCGTACCCGCTCGATGAGCGGGTACAGGGCGTCGTG
>CAYLPM010000524.1:0-2516 GCA_964385525.1 uncultured Gemmatimonadaceae bacterium | reverse complement strand
GATCGACCGTTCCGGTCGCGAGCCCCACTCCCCAGCAGTAGTAGTAATCGCACGTGACCTTGCGGTACACGATCCGCCGTCCGTCCGGCGACCAATCGGGCTCGTCGCCCAGGAAGAGATGGACGAGGTCCGACGCGTCCGGCGAGGCGACCGTGATCCACGGCGGAGCGGTGTAGTTGGAGTAGCCGGGGTCGGTGATGCCACGCGAGAACGCGATCGCCCACAAATTCGAGCACGTCACCTCGAACGAGACGAAGGCCGTATCGCGAGTCGAGCCGCCCGTCGTCACCGTCGCCGTGCGGGACATCCCTCCCGTGACCGAGCAGTGGGGCTGGACTCCCTCGAGGGTCACCTGATGATCACCCGCGTTCAATCCCAGGTATTCCAGGGTGTCGTTCACCGCGATCACGCGCGGCTCACCACCAGCGACGCGAACCGTGAAGCCGTCCGGATCGATGTCACCGCCGGTGGTGGCCGTCGACACGATGAGGGCGCCCGATGTCGCGACGCAGGTGATCGCGAATTCCGCCACCGCCGTGTCTCTCGTAGCGCCGCCGATGTGCACCTCCAGCGTCTGCGCGGTACCCGGGGCAACGGCGCAATTCGCGGCCACGTCCTCGAGCTGGACCGTGTGCTCTCCTGCAGTAACACCCTCGAAGACCGTGGTGCCAGCCGGTCCCAGAGCCCGCGAGAGCTGGCCCAGACGAACGGAGTACCCGCCATCCAGGTCGATGCCGGACGCGGTCGTCGTCACTCGAACGCTGCCCGACGTGGCCGTACAGGCGACCTCGAATGCGAGATCCACGACTTCCGACGGCGCCACCGTGACCATGGCGGGATTGTCGCCGACGATGCTGCAGTTGTTCGCGACGCCGGCAAGAGTTACCGAGCGGGCGCCGGCGTCGAGGCGAGTGACGGTCCTGCTGCCGTTCACGGCCACGCTGCCCGACTCCACGGCGTCGACGACCACGACGTACCCGTCCGGATCGACATCGACGCCCGTGGTGACGACGGAGATGCGCACGCCGGTCGCCTGGCACTCGACCGTGAACGCGGCCTGCGTCGTCTCTCCACCCCTGATGGTGACGGCCAGCGGGTTCTGACTCGTGACTGTGCAATTGGGGGCGACGCCGGTGAGGAGCAGGGTGACGGCTCCCACCGGCACGTCTTCGATCAGCTCGGCGCCGGAGGCGGTGATGTCGACCGTGTGCGTGCCGTTTACGCTCACACCGTAGCCGTCTGCATCCTCGTCGCCGCCGGTCGTCGTGGCGACGATGCGCAGCACGCCTGTGCTCGGTGCGCTCGGTGAGCCGTCGCACGACGCGACGAACGGGCACAGTAGCAGCGCGAGCATCGCACGGGTACGCATGGCACTCTCCGGACGCGGTGGACAACCGGACGCACGATCCGTCCACTCTCTGCCTGTTCGACGGACGCTGGCGGATTCATTGCTCCGAGGCCCCCGGCCCCCGGACGGTACATCGATTCCGATTCCCGCTGCTGTGGGACCCGTTCAGGCGGATCTGATGACGGCAAGGGGTGCCTGCGGGCCAACTGCAAGCTGCACTGCGGACCAGATGTAAAGTGACGAGCGGACCTCCTGGAAACCGGATCCCGGGTCGACGCACGGTTCGCCCCGCACTGATTCGATGCTGCTGCCGAGCGTCGAGCGGGCTACTCTGCGGTCATGCCCGCTTGCGTTTCCATCGCCGAGCCGAGCAGACTATGGCCATGCCCGCACACGTCCGTCGCCGGTGGACTCTCGCCGAGGTGCGCGACCTCATCGATGCCGCGCCCGAAGCCGCGCCGCGATACGAGCTGGTGGACGGCGAGCTGCTCGTGACGCCCTCGCCAGCCGGACCGCACGGCTTCGCGGTGCACGAACTGGATCGGAGCCTTGGTACCTGGCTGCTCGAGAACCCTGTCGGCGCGGCGCTCACATCGCCGTTCGATGTCGAGCTCGAGCCCGAGTCACTGGTGTGGCCGGACGTCTTCGTGGTGCCGCCCGACGAGGCGAAGCGCCTGCGTCACGAAATGCCGGCACGCAGGCTCACCCTGGTGATCGAGGTGCTCTCTCCCTCGAGCGCCCGCTTCGATCGTGGCGAGAAGCGCAGGCTCTACCAGCGGCACGTGCCGGAGTACTGGATCGTCGATCTCGATGCCCGGCTGTTCGAGCGGTGGCGGTCCGGCGCGCCGCACCCGGAGATCCTGCACGACACGATCGACTGGCGGCTACAGGGCACCTCGGCCGCGTTCGAGCTGTCGCTGCCCGAGTTCTTCGCGCGCGTGTTCGACGAGCCGATCTGACGAGAGCCCTGCACAGGAGCGTCGGCTCATGGTGAAAGCCCTTCCCGCCGCCTCGGTCAAGCAGCGCTGGACGCTGGCAGAGGTCCGGTGGATGATCGACCACAACCCGCTCTACACGCCACGCTACGAGCTGGTCGATGGCGAGCTGCTGGTCACCATGTCACCGGTGTTCGCGCACCAGAGGGTGCTGGGCGAGCTCATGGTGGAGC
>CAYLPM010000523.1:0-1730 GCA_964385525.1 uncultured Gemmatimonadaceae bacterium | reverse complement strand
CGCGCCCGGGGACGATGGCGAGGCCGTGGCGCGCGCCTTCTCCGAGTTGCACTCGGAACGCTACGGCTTCGTGCTCGACCGGCCGGTGGAGCTGGTGAGCGCGCGGCATGCCGCATCGGGCGCGCCGCGCGAGGTGGTGCTCGAGCGTCGCGGCGCGCCGACATGGCGCGATGACGTCCGGGTGGATGATGGCTCGCCGACTGAGGCCGTCGTCCGCGGCGCCGCCGTGATCGTGCTCCCCGATGCCACGCTGCGCGTGGCGCCGGGGTGGACCGCCCGTGCGCTGCCGATCGGCGGCTGGCTGCTCGAGCGAGAGGAGCACGCATGAGTGCCGGATCGCCGCGCGCCGCGCGCACCAGTGGGTTCGATCCCCTGCGGCTGACCGTCTTCGCGAATGCCGTCGCGATGATCGCCGAGGAGATGGGCACGGTGCTCGTGCGCGGTGCGCTGTCGCCGAACATCCGTGAGCGTCGCGATGCGTCGGCCGCGATCTTCGACGCCGATGGGCGCATGGTGGCCCAGGCGGCGCACATCCCGGTGCATCTCGGCGCGATGCCCGAGTCGGTGCGTGCGGTGCGGGAGCGCGATCCGCGGCCGGGCGACGTGTTCCTGCTCAACGACCCCTTCGCGGGCGGGTCGCATCTTCCCGATCTGACGCTCGTCGAGGCGATCGGCGAGCCGGCGGATGCGGATGGCCGGATCATCGGCTTCGCGGCGGTCCGTGCGCACCACGCGGATGTCGGCGGAATGAGCCCCGGCAGCATGCCCACGGGCGCGACGGAGCTCGTGCAGGAGGGGATCATCGTCCCGCCGGTCCGCATCGCCGACGCGCGCGGATGGAACGCGGAGATGCTCTCGCTCCTGCTGGCGAACGTGCGCACGCCCGAGGAGCGGCGCGGCGACCTTGCCGCCCAGCGCGCCGCCTGCGCCGCCGGGGCGCGGGGATGGCGTGCACTGCGGGCGCGCGAGGGAGGGGCCGCCCTCGACGTGGCCGTGCGCGCGTTGCTCGATTACACGGAGCGCCGGGCGCGCGCGCGCCTGGAGTCGCTCGAGGGAGCGGCGGGCGCGGCGGAGGATGCGCTGGAGGGCGATGGCGTGACCGACGCACCGGTGCCGATCTCCGTGAAGGCCCGGATCGCCGATGGTACGCTGCACCTCGATCTTTCCGGCAGCGCGCCTCAGGTGCGCGGCAACGTGAACTGTCCGCTCGCGGTCACGCGAGCGGCCGCCGTCTTCGTGCTGCGCACGCTGCTCGACGACGACGTCCCGACGAACGAGGGGATCGCGCGCGCGATCGAGATCGTTGCACCGGAAGGATCGGTCGTGAACGCCCGCTGGCCGGCGGCGGTGGCGGCGGGCAACGTCGAGACGTCGCAGCGGATCACGGACACGATCTTCACGGCGCTGGCCGATGCGGGGATCCCGGTTCCCGCGCAGGGGCAGGGCACCATGAACAACGTGACCTTCGGCGGCGCGGGCTGGACGTTCTACGAGACGATAGGCGGTGGCCAGGGCGCGAGCGCCCATGCGCCGGGGCCGAGTGCGGTGCACGTGGGCATGAGCAACACTCGCAACACGCCGATCGAGTCGCTGGAGACCGCATATCCGATCCGGATCGACGAGTACGCAGTGCGGCGCGATTCAGGCGGCGCGGGTGCGCAGCGGGGTGGCAACGGGGTGATCCGGCGATATCGCGTGCTCGCGCCTTGCGCGCTCACGCTGCTTACGGA
>CAYLPM010000522.1:0-4986 GCA_964385525.1 uncultured Gemmatimonadaceae bacterium | reverse complement strand
CGCGCACTCGTCGATTCCGCGGGCGGCGCGCTGCGCTGGTTCCGGCATCCCTTTCTGCACACCGGCCGGAGCCTCGAAACGCGGCGCGCCTTCGAGGACTTCCTCGCCTCGCACGGCTACAACGTGGCGCCGGTGACGGTGGACAACTACGACTATCTCTTCGCCGCCGCGTTCGACGTGGCGTCGGCGCGCGATTCGGCGGTCGTCTCCCTGGTCGCGGACGAATACATCGCCTACATGGGGCGCGTAGTCGAGTTTTATGAAGCGCAGTCGCTGTCGCTCCTCGGCCGCGAGATCCCGCACGTGCTGCTGCTGCACGCGAACGCGCTCAACGCCGCCACGCTCGACCGGCTACTCGACATGCTCGAGCAGCGCGGCTACGCGTTCGTGCCGTTGGCGGACGTGGTGGCCGACACCGTCTATCGCTCGGCGGACACGTACGTGGGGCCGGCGGGGATCACGTGGCTCCACCGCTGGGCGCTGACGGCCGGGAAGCGAGGCGCGGCGTTCGCCGGTGAACCGGAGGTACCGGCGTGGATC
Source organism: uncultured Gemmatimonadaceae bacterium (assembly GCA_964385525.1). Taxonomy (GTDB): domain Bacteria; phylum Gemmatimonadota; class Gemmatimonadetes; order Gemmatimonadales; family Gemmatimonadaceae; genus DATKCV01. The sequence continues at coordinate 4,446 of CAYLPM010000522.1, read as the reverse complement.
AACGAGCTCGCCGGACAATGACCTGGTTGCGCCGCGCATCGCGTCGCCCATTGAGCTGTCGACGATCGGCCGGCGACACTCATGTCCCGTCCGGCACTCGCACGAACTCCGCTCCTCCCAGCGTCACGGCGCGGGCCGGCTCGCCCGCCCGCGCGAAGTCGAAGGTCGCCACCTGTCCTCCGCCACCAATCTCGACCCTCAGGCGGTTCTGCGCGGCATCGAAGACCTCGGCCCGGCTGCGCACCACGCCGAGGCGCATCTCGAGCCCGCCCGCCACGACGCGCCACTCCATGCGGCCGAGCAACGGACTCTCGTAGCGCCCCGTGTAGTGGGCGAGCGGATTCGGCAGCGGCGCGAGCCGTGCCTTTCGCTCGGCGAGATGCTGCGCGAGACTCTCCCTGCTCTGCGCAGCCTGCCGCGAGAGCGAGTCGAGACGGCTGGCGTGGCGTGCTTCCAGCCCCGGCTTGTGGAGCAGCCGGCCGTAGATGTAGTTGGCCACGAGATCCGCGACATCGAAGGCGGGCCCCCCGCCATTCACGAGGACGACGACCCCGATGTCGTGTGCCGGCATGAACGACACGTGCGAGCGATAGCCGCTGAAGCTGCCGAACCGGCTGACCAGCGTGTCACTCTCGTAGAGCGCGATGTCGAGGCCGTAGCCCCAGCCGATGCGGCGGTAGGGACCGAACTGTCGGCTCTGCGGAACGTGCGTCTCTCGTGTCGCGCGCACCGGTGCAGCGGGCAGCGCACGTTCGCCTTCGACGACGCCACCGCCCAGGTGCGCGGCGACGTAGCGAGCGAGGTCGCGCGCGGAGGCGAAGTGTCCGCCGGCCGCATGGAGATTCGCGTCCGCCTTGTGCAGCTCCGCCGGCGCGAAGCCGGTCGGCGTCCATGCGTGCGGCATCGCGATCACGTTCGGCGGCAAGGACGAAAGCCTCGCGGTCGTGCGCGACATGCCGAGCGGCCCGAGCATGAGGCGATGGACGACATCCTGCCATGGCTCGTCATAGACCGACTCCAGCACGAGGCCGAGCAGGTTGTAGCCAAGATTGTTGTAGCTGAAGGTTCCCTGCTCGCCCGTCGCGCGATGGTAGCGCAGCAGGTCGAGTAGTTGAGCCGACGTGAACTCGCCCGTGTAGGCGGTGCGGAGCACCACGGGTCCATCCCCGGACAAGCCGTGAGTCAGCGTGAGCAGGTCGCGCACGGTGATGGACTCGCGGGCAATGCCCTCAGGAAGCCGGGCCGTCGGGAGATACCGCACCATCGGGGCATCGAGGTCGATCTCGCCGCGGTGCGCGGCGAGCACCGCGGCCAGTCCGGTGAGCGATTTCGTCGTCGAGGCGATGTAGAAGGGTGTGTCGCCCGTCGCCGCGCGGCCGGTCGCGAGGTCGGCCGCGCCGAAGCCCTCGGCGTACACGACCCAATCGCCCACCGCGATGCCGATGCTCATTCCCGGCGAAAGGCCGGCCTCGACGATTTGGCGGCCGACGCGCGACACGTCCTCGCGCCATTCGCCGCCGATCGTCGCCTGCGCATCGAGGCGCGTGGACAGGGAGAGCATGATCACCGGGGTCACGATCGCTGCGCGCGTGCTCGCACGGTCCAGCCGCATGGGAGTCCTCCTGGCGTGAGTCGGGCTCCCTCAGGATGTCGGCCGGCGCAGGAGCCGGCTTGAACGGAGCTAACCACGCGACGGCCGGCCATCTTCAATCGCGGTCGCGCGTCATTCCACGAAACTCCGACGGCGTGAGCCCCGTGACCTCGCGGAATTCGCGGCAGAGGTGCGCGTGATCCGCGAACCCCGCCCCGTGCGCGATGTGCGAGAGGCCCGCCGGAGAAGACTCGATGGTCGCGGCAGCGCGTCGCAGCCGCTCCCGGCGCCGATACTCGCTGATCGAACAGCCGAAATGACGCCGGAACGCCCGCGATACCGAGACGGCATGCGTCCCCGCGGCGCGCGCCAGCTCGGCCACGCCGACGTGCTCGGGCAAGCGGTCATCCAGCGCCGCCCTGACGTCCGCAATCCACCGCGGTGGCTCGCCGCGCGCAGGCGGGCTCTCGACCGCGGCGCCCAGCGCATCGACGACCTGCTGCTCGATCTCCTCGTCGTTGCCCGCGGCCGGGCGGCGAACGACGCGCAGCAACGTGAGCATCTCCCGCGCGACCGTGCGGGCGTGCAGCCAGGACCATCGCTCGAGGCCGTGGGCATCGCCGAGGAGCGGCCCTGCCTCGACCGGGTCGAAGAGGACCTGGAGCGTGTGCGCGCCGCGCGGGCCGACCTCATCGGCATGCGCCACGCCAGCCGGCTTGATGACGACACTCAGCGCGCTCGCGATCTCCTCGCGCGCGCACGCCGTCTCCCGGATGGCGCCGCGCAGCACGAGCGTCACACCCATCTCATCGTGCATGTGCATCGGCTGGCGCAGGCCGGGTGCGTAGCCGACCTCCCGGATGCGGAACGGGCCGATGCGTCGTGTCGGAGTGGCGATCACCGTCATTCGGGTTCCTCGACGGACCAGACGTGCCGGGAAAGTTCGCGCCGCCGGGGATGAGCGCTGACCTCCTGCGATGGTGGCGTCGCATCGGAACTAGCCGGCGGTCGTGCTCGGAACGGCGGGCTGCCGCCCTCGGGATGACCGGCCGGCCGCGCTCGGCCCTACGTGGAGTCGAGCCAACCCGGTTTCGGAAGTCGCGTAACGTCCGTCGGCAGCCCCGAGGGGCCGGACGAACACTTGCATACTTGGCTAATTATCTTATCTTTGCCTCGCATCCAGGCTTCTCGATGAATGCCGTCCGTCCCCGTCGAACGACTGATCCGTCCACCGAGATGAGCGACGTCTTCAAGGCCCTCGCCGATCCCACACGGCGCGAGATCCTCCGGCTCCTGCGCGCCGGACCCCTCACCTCGGGCGAGATCGCCGAACGCTTCACCTCGACCTGGCCAACCGTCTCCCGGCACCTCGCGGTGCTGCGCGACGCCGAGCTCATCCTTTCCGACCGCAACGGCCAACAGATCATCTACGAGCTCAACACCACCGTCTTCGAGGATGTCGTCAACGAGCTCCTCGAGTGGATGTCGCCAATCCGACCACGAGGATCCCGCAATGCGTAAGTGGCTTCCGCTGGCCCTCATCCTCATCGCCTACGGCGCCTCCGCCGTGCTCTGGTCGCGGTTGCCCGACGAGCTCCCGGTGCACTGGAACGCGTCCGGCGAAGCGGACCGCATCGGCAGCAAGTTCGAGGGCGCGCTGCTCCTCCCGACGGCGGCGCTGCTGATGTTCGGACTCTTCCGCGTGTTCCCGCGCATCGATCCGCGCCGCGCCAACTACGCCAAGTTCACCGATACGTACGAGTGGGTCATCGTCCTCATCATCGGCTTTATCGTGGCGCTGCACCTCCTCCTGCTCGCCTCGGCGATGGGCGTGCCGATCGCGCTCGAGCGGGCGTTCCCCGCGCTGTTCGGGTTGCTGATCATCGGCATCGGCAATCTGCTGCCGCGCGCGCGCAGCAACTGGTGGTTCGGCTTCCGCACGCCGTGGACGTTGAGCGACGAGTACGTCTGGGCGCGCACGCACCGCGTGGGCGGCTACGCGATGATGCTGGGTGGCGCCACGCTGCTCGTCAGCGCACTCGCGCCATCGGTCCTCCCACTCCAGGTCGCGATCGGGCTCGCGGTCGCGGCCGGGTTGTTCCCGGTCGTGTACTCGTACTTCCTGTGGCGGAGCCGTCGCGCCTGACCGATCGTCGGCCGGCCGCCTCGACCAGCCCGCGGCGGACGCGACGCGGCGCCCTTGACGACCGGTCATGCCGCGTGTAGAGTGTCCGACCATGCACCGCGCCAGCAGCCTCCTTCTTACCAGCGCCCTTGGCCTCTTTACCGGCCCGGGGCTTTCGTGCATGGGAGGCAGTCCCGGCTGACGCAGTGCCGCGCAACGACCGGCCCCTCCCGCGCCACGAGTGGGAGGGGCCGTTTTCGTTACCCCGATCCCACCTCCCCACCCGGCGTGTGAAGCCGCGAGGTTGCGCGCGAGAGATCCGGTGAACCGCCCGTCACCATTCCTCCGAGCGCAGACATGTCCACACCGCAGCATCGATCAGAGTCCGACGACGATTCCCACCGCGCACGCGCCGACCGTCCGCCGGCCTTTCGCGATGCGTATCCCCACGCGCGCCCGCGACACGACGTCGGTCAGGGTCCCATCGACGGCACCGCGATTCCACAAGCGGACGGCGAGCCATGAGCGAGCCCGCGCCCGATCACGTTCGCATCTTCGACACGACGCTTCGTGATGGCGAGCAGGCCCCCGGATGCTCGATGACGCTCGGACAGAAGCTCGAGGTCGCGCGGCAGCTCGCCCGGCTCGGCGTCGACATCATCGAGGGGGGCTTTCCCGCCGCGTCCCCGGGCGAGGTCGAGGCCGTGTCGGCGATCGCCGAATCGGTCGG
>CAYLPM010000521.1:0-1510 GCA_964385525.1 uncultured Gemmatimonadaceae bacterium | reverse complement strand
CTCGCCTGCGATCCCGTCTCGGCGTTCGGCAGCGCGGTGTCGTTCACCGTCGCGGTGGACGAGGCCGCCGCCGAGGCGCTCTCGAGTCTCTTTCTCGAGTGCATCGTCGCCCCCGAGTTCACCGGGGCCGCGCTCGAGATCCTCGGCCGCAAGAAGAATCTGCGGGTGCTCGAGGGGCGCGCCGCTTGGCGGGCCGGCGCCCTCGACTACAAGCGGGTGCGCGGCGGCGTGCTGGTGCAGGATCGCACGCCGCAGGTGATCGGCGATGCCGCCTGGGTGGTCGCCACCAGCAGGCAGCCCACCGCGGATGAGCGCGCCGACCTGCTCTTCGCCTGGCGCGCGGTGGCGAGCGTGAAGTCGAACGCGATCGTGCTCTCGCGGGCGGGCGCGACGATCGGCATCGGCGCCGGTCAGATGTCGCGCGTCGACGCCGCCTTTCTCGCCGTCCACAAGGCGCGCATGGCTGGGCACGACACGAAGGGTGCCGTGCTGGGCTCGGATGCGTTCTTCCCGTTCCGCGACTCGGTGGACCAGGCCGCCGAGGCGGGCGTGCGAGCGATCGTCCAACCGGGCGGCTCGGTGCGCGATGCCGAAGTCATCGCCGCCGCCGATGAGCACGGGATCGCCATGGTGCTGACGGGAATGAGGCTCTTCCGGCATTAGTGGAGTGCTCGCCTCATCGGATGGAATGGCCGCGAACCGCTGAGGTCACCCGACACTGGGCCGCGGAGGAATGCGGCGAACGGGCGAGGAACCGGTCGACGACCCGCGGGTACTGACCCGCGGCCCGACAGCGTCCATCGGAGTGGGGTGTCAGCCTTCCAAGTCCTCCACCGGGCGATCATCTTACGGGCTTCGTCCCGGCGCCCTGCCGGACTCTGTCTCGCCCTGCCGGCTCCGTCGTGAGTCGACCACGAGTGTACATGCCTGCGACCAGCACCTACGAGCTCGACTACCGCCCGTCGTATCTGGCCGCCACCATCGCCGGTGTGGGCGTGCTCCTGCTCTATCTCATCACGCTGTCGCCGTCGACGGCGATGTGGGACACGAGCGAGTACATCGCCGCCGCGTACGTGCTCGGCCTGCCGCACCCGCCGGGGAATCCGTTCTTCGTGCTGCTCGGTCGGGTGTTCGCGATCCTGCCCATCGGGCCGAGCGTCGCGTACCGCATCAACGTGCTGGCCGCGGTCTCGAGCGCGATCTCGGCCGGCATGTGGTTTCTCATCACCGAGCGCGTGCTCGTGTCGTGGCTGGCGGAGCGCTGGCAGCGCATCGCCGGTGGCGCGATCGCCGCGCTGATCGGCGCCACGGCGTTCACGGTGTGGAATCAGTCGGTCGTGAACGAGAAGGTGTACACGGTCGGCCTCGTGATGCTCGCGGTCATCAGCTGGCTGATGATCCGCTGGTCGGACTTTCCGGAGGGGCCCAAGGCGGACCGGCTGCTGGTCCTCGTGGCATTTCTGCTCGGGCTCGGATACTCGAACCACATGGCGGGCTTCCTCGCCGGACC
>CAYLPM010000520.1:0-4304 GCA_964385525.1 uncultured Gemmatimonadaceae bacterium | reverse complement strand
GAGACGCGATAGTCGATGACCTTGCTGCCGAGCTTCAGCTTGATGCGCCCGTCCTGCGGGACGCGGCGCTCGGCGATGTTGAGCGAGGCCATGATCTTGAAGCGCGAGATCAGCGCCGCCTTGAGCTTCATCGGCGGCTTCATCACTTCGCTGAGCGCGCCGTCGACGCGGTAGCGGACGCGCAGCTCGTGCTCGAAGCACTCGAAGTGGATGTCCGACGCGCCGCGCTTGACGGCGTCGGTGAGGATCGCGTTGATCAGCTTGACGACCGGCGCATCGTCGACTGCGGCGGCCAGCGCCGCGGCGGACATGTCGTCTTCGTGCTCCTCGACGACCTCGACGTCGCCGTCCTCCGCGATGTCCTTGAGCAGCGCCTGCATCGCGACGTCCGACGACTCGTAGTACTTTTCGATGACGTTGCGCAGGGTGAACTCGCCCGCGATCACCGGGAAGATGTCGTAGCGCGTGATGAACTTGAGGTCGTCGATGATCGCGAGGTTCGTCGGATCCGCCATCGCGACGGTGAGCGTCCGGCCGTCGCGCTTGAGCGGGAGGACGAGGTTCTTCGTCGCCATGTCCGCAGGGACGAGCTTCGCGATCTTCGGATCGACCTCGAACTTCGACAGGTCCACCGCCGGCATGCGGTATTGCCGGGCCAGCATCTTCGTCAGCTCGGTCTCCTTGATGAAGCCGAGCTTGACGAGGTTGTAGCCGACGCGCGTGCCGTTCTGCCGTTGCTCCTGGAGTGCCTTGTCGAGCTGCTCCCGCGTGATCAGCCCCTCGCGGACGAGGAGGTCACCAAGGCGCTCGGGCGAGGCGGCGGGTGCGGCCATAGGGGAAGGAGTCGATCGCGTGGAAGTGGGCCTGCCCAGGACGGCGGGCCCAGATCGCCCTGCCCCGGATGGCCGTCACGGCGGGATACTCATTCGCCCGACGCGGCGCGTCGCACCCGCGGACCTGTCGGCGGAAACGCGCGCGCCGGTCGCGCGGGAACGCCCGCCGAGGTCGGCACTTGTGGGACGCGGGGTACCCGAAAACGTCACATGCGGTGTCAAGCGTTTTGACAGTGCCGGCCCTATGCCTTTGACGCGTTGAAGCTCGCTCAGGGAACCGAACGGCCCGTTCAGATTGCGGTCGGCGATGATCCGGGCAGCGATGGCTGGGCCGATGCCGGGCAGCCGGTCGAGCTCCTCGGCGCTGGCGCGGTCGAGGTCGATCGGTCCCGTGGGCGGGGGCTCGCTGCCCGAGCGCGAGTTGCTCGAGCGAACCGCGGAGGACGCAGGGGACACAGGGGAACTGCTGCTCCCGCGGCGATTCGCTCTGCTCGCGGCGCTCGTTGTCGCAGTGCGACGCGCGGCTTCTACGGCGTTCATCTGCTCGCGCAGGGCGCGCCTCGCCGCCGGTTCGGTCGCGTCAGGGCCAGCCGGCGCACCCACGATGCGGACGGAGGCGCCGAGGGTGGCGACGAGGGACAGGAAGATCAGCGCCTTGCGCTCGGCGGGGGTCGGCATGGAACGAAGATGCGGCGCTTCGTCCGTTCGCCGTCATCGCGGTTCCGCAGGCCAAACCGGTCGACTGCCGTTCCCTCCATCACCGCACGGATCAGGGGAAGATCCCGCGCTCCGCGTACGACCGCGCCACCTTGTCGATCGCGATGATGAACGCCGCGCTTCGCAGGTCCACGCCCTTCGTCGCCGCCACCTCGGCGAGCTCCGCGTACGCCGCGGCCATCGTCTCCTCGAGCCCGGAGTTCACGAGGTCCTCCTCCCCTGCCCCGGCCGAGAGCTGCACGAGGCGCGCGGCATCGATCTGCTTCCCCGTCAGCTCCTGCACCGCGGCGAGAATGCGCAGGTTGCTCGCTTCCTCGAAGCGCTTGCCGAGCCGGCCGAAGCGTACGTGCGAGAGGTTCTTGATCCACTCGAAGTACGAGACCGTCACGCCGCCCGCGTTGAGGTACAGATCGGGGATGATCAACGCTCCCCGCTCGAGCAGCACTTCGCTCGCGTCGGCGGTCACCGGCCCGTTCGCCGCTTCCGCAATGATCTTTGCGCGCACCTGGTGTACGTTGCGATCCGTGATCTGGTTCTCGAGCGCGGCGGGCACGAGGATGTCGCAGTCGAGCTCCAGTGCATCCGCGGAGCGCGGAATGTCGGTCGCCCCGGGGTAGCCGAGGATGGTCCCGCCATCCGCGCGGTGCGCGACGACCGCGTCGACGTCGAGCCCCTTCGGATCGTGGATCGCGCCCTCTCGCTCGGCTAGTGCGATCAGCAGCGCGCCAGACTGCTGGATGAACTTCGCCGCGTAATAGCCGACGTTGCCGAGTCCCTGCACGATCACGCGCTTGCCCGCGAGGCCGGTCGTGAGCCCGAGCCGCTTCATCTCGGGCCCGCGCGCGCAGGCCTCGCGGATGCCGAAGTAGACCCCGCGCCCCGTGGCTTCCACGCGACCCCGGACGCCGCCCTGACTCACCGGCTTGCCGGTCACGCATCCGGCCGAATCGAGCTGCGCCGGCGCCATCGCCATGTAGGTGTCGACGATCCACGCCATCTCCTGCTGCCCTGTACCGTAGTCGGGAGCGGGCACGTCGACCGCCGGACCGATGAAGCTTTTCGCCAGCAGCTCGTACGTGTAGCGCCGCGTGAGTCGCTCGAGCTCGGCCGGCGAGTACTGGCTGCGGTCGATCTTCACGCCGCCCTTGGCGCCGCCGAAGGGGACGTCGACGAGCGCGCACTTGTAGGTCATCAGCGCGGCGAGCGCCATGACCTCGTCCTCGTTGACGTTCAGGGCGAAGCGGATACCGCCCTTGGTCGGCAGGCGGTGATGGCTGTGTTCGGCGCGCCAGGCATCTATGGTCGCGATCGTGCCGTCGTCGCGCTCGAGGGGGAAGGTGATGTGGAGCACGCTGTTGCAGACCTTGATCTGCTCGAGGAGCCCCTCGGGATGTGCCGTGTGCCTGGCGGCCTTGTCGAAGTAGCGGTTGACCTGCTCGAAGAAGCGTACATCAGCGGACATACCGTAGGCTCCGTGATGGTTCGACTCGGGGGCGAGGTACGGAGTGTATGGTCTTCGGCCAGCGGTGTACAGCGCGCGACCGGATCACGCCGGGCGGGCCGGCCGCGAGCCTGCGTGATCGCGGCCGGTTCGCACGGTCCGGCGCCGACGCGCCCGCGGGGCGCACAACGGGCCGCCGTCGGTCCCCTGTGCTAGATTGCGGGATCAGCGACTCGGAGTGGCGTGAATGATCGAGGACTTCAATTTCGTCGACGGTGGCCGGACCTACACGTGCTCCATCCAGGAGCGGCGGAGCACCGACGGCGCGACATCGTGGTGGTGGTTCAACGTGTCGGGCGACAAGCAGCGCTACGCGCCGTTCAAGGCGCTGTCGGAAGACACGGAGCTGTCCGTGCGCTATCGCGTGGTGTCGTATTACGACGACCTCATGACGCGACGCGGATTGCCGCTGGCGCCGTTCCGGCGCTGACGACGGACTGTCGAGTCGATGGTGGACGGCGACCCGCTGAAACGCCGTCCCCCTCCTCCCTCCCCCCCTCCCCCCTCCTGCTCCGCCTCCCCCTTCCCACCTCCGTTCCGCGCCGCCCCGGCGGCGCGATCACGATCAGTACGCGACCATCACGCCGATGCGCGCCACGGCGCTCTGAATCGGCGCCGCGAGCTCTCCGCCCGCGGTGTCCGTGCGGCGGTCGAGACGCTGGAACTCGAGATCGCCGGTGAGCCGGAGGTGCCGCCACCTGAGCGCGTGGCTCACGTTCAGCCCGATCTCGACGCCGAACGGCGCGGAGCCGCCCCCCGAGAACCGGCTGCCGCCGAGGTAGCTCGCGCGCACCGCGAGCTCGGAGTCGACGTGCAGCGGAAACGCGATCAGCGCGCCCAGGCGCATCGAGGCGACGGACTGCGCGGCGTGCAGCGGCTCGATGTCGCGATCGACGAATCCCGCTTCGATGCTGACGAGCCGCGTCGCCCGGACGCGCAGCCGCAGGTCGACCTGGGTCGCCTCGAACGCGTCGGTGACGTCGGCTCGCTCGCGCGGCTCGAACGAGAGCCGTGTCGCGGCGGCGTGGAGGACGAAGCGTCGCCACTGCAGGGAGACGTGGCCGGCGGGTCCGCCGCCCGTGAAGCGCAGTGCGGCCCCCTGTTCGGCGTACTGCGCCAGGGCGTACTGCGCGCCGGCGGTGACGCGCTGCGCATGGAGCCGCGGAACACACGCGAGCAGGACGAACGCCGTCAGCGTCGCGAGCCCGGCGCGCCGACCCCACCCACGGCAGGCCGCGGCGCGAGCGCCCCTC
>CAYLPM010000519.1:0-3813 GCA_964385525.1 uncultured Gemmatimonadaceae bacterium | reverse complement strand
AGCACATCGCCGCGCTGGATCACCGGGTTCTCCCCGAGCTGCTCGGCGGTGGCGCCTCGGCGCTGGACGCTGACCGATGGCTGGAACCAGCTTCCCAGCCCGAGGTCGTTCACGCGCTGCCGCATCCACCACACGACATCCCCGGTGCGCGTGACGCCGGGCGTGATGACCGCGCTCGAAAATGCGGTGGTGATGATGCGCCACGCCACTTCATTCATCCGGCGAAACGTCTCGGACTCCTCGGGGAGGCGGGACGCGATCAGGTCCACCGCCAGCAGCTCGGTGGGACGCAGGCGCGCGGTCCATTCCGGGCCGAGCGCGGCGGTCATCCCCTCGTACTCCCCGTGGCTCAGACCATCGGCGAAGGCCCACGTGCGAGAGACGTCGATTCCGATCGACTGCGGCCGGCGCTCGTCGATCAGCGCCTTCAGCACCTGCCACTGTTCGTCGCCCCACAGCTCGGCGTTCCGGCCACCGACATCCGCTTCGACCGCGCGGGTCGTGCGCACGTCCCGATAGACGCCGCCCTGGGACGTGCCCCCGAGCGCGATGCGATCGACCCCCTGCGCCGGACCTCGATCGTGAAAGACGTAGATCGTCCGTCGGCGCGCAGCGAAGGTGGTCGGGGAGACGATCGAGGTGAACAGCGGATCCTCGTTGTACTCGCGCATCGGGACGACCCAGAACTCCACGCCGTGCTTGCGCATCAGCGCGGGGAGGATGATCTCCATGCGCCGCTCGAGCCACTGCTGCTGGAGCTCGGCCTGCTCTCGCAGAGAACCGAAGGGCGACTCGCGACTCGAGCCGGGCGCTCCGGCAGCCGCGGCGCCGGGGTTCGCGGCGGCGGGTCGGTCACGCGAAACTGAGGCGCTGGCGGCACACGCGCCCGGCGCGGCCAGGACGAGGAGCAGCAGCGCGCGGGCGACGACCGGACCTTGTGCACGCATGGGAAGAGCCGACCTCCTGTCCTCTTGTCTACCGTTCCGGCGGCAGCGGCATCCCGACGGACGATCGGTGGATCCGGTCCGCGGTCGAGGCGCGGTGCTCACGGCGAATCAGCGCGTAGCGGACCGTCTGCACCACCCCGGCGAGCACCAGCGCGAAAAGCGCGATCGCGACGAGACGCAGGAGCAGTGTGTCGGTCGCCATCGGCAGCCAATCGCTCATGCTGGCGCGCGCGGTCCCGATCGGCTCGCGGTGCAGCGCGATCAACGCGAGACTGGTCAGCATTTCGGCCGCGACCTCGGCCACGGCGAACGCCGGCGCGCGCCAAAGCCAGTGCCTGATCGGGAAGTTGGCGAGGTGGATGGCGAGCATCCCGAAAAGGATGAGCGCGCCGAACGCGGCCGTCGCGCCGGCGTAGAGCCAGCTATCGGCCGAGTACGAGAGGACCAGCGAGCGATAGAGCCGCACGACGACGCCGGTGAGCAGCGCCATCTCGACGAGGGAGAGGGTCAGTCGGCGGAACGCCGGCGGCTCCTCGACTTTCCAGGATAGGGTCTGTCTGGGAAAGTACTCGGCCATGATTCCCAACCTACGACGCGGGGGCGGCGGCCGGTAGACCGGGCGCGGCAGTAACTCTGCCGGCAACGACCCGCGCTACTCGAGACCGCCCTCATCTGACCACCCGCGCGGCATCACGTCACGATGCGCCGCAGAGCGCCTGGCCATCGTAGATCCACAGGCTCGTGATGCTGGTCTCGTCGGGGATGGCGTCGACGTCGATCGAGGCACCCCGGCTCACGGTGCCGAAATCGGCGTCCGTGGCGAAGCTGATCGGGCCGAGGTTGCCGGAGCTCACGACGACGATGCCCTCGCCCAGCGCGGCGCAGAGCTGGCCGTGCGCCTGACGGAGCTCGCCCACCGTGCTGCCCACACCGAGTCCGCGCTCCGTGCGAAGCGAGCCGTCCTCGATGATGATCCGGGTGACCAGCCCCGATGCGTTCGTGAGCACCACCACGGAGCTGCCGTCGAGCTGGACGACGCGTCCGCTCTCGCGCATCCCCTCGCCGAGCGTGAACGCCGTGTCGCGCACTTCGCAGCGGGACTCCACCTCCGTGAGCGGCTCGCCGATCCGCACCGGGCCCACGCCGCCGGCGGTGATCGTCGCGGGACTGGTCACGCAGCGGTTCGCGAGGGCGGCGGAGTCCGTCGCCGAGTCCACGGCGCCGGTGTCATCGGTCGCGCAACCGAGCGCGACGGCCCCGGCTGCCAGCACGATCATCGAAAACGTGTTGCGGTTCATCTGCTCTCCGGTTGGCTCGGGTCCAGTACCGACATTGCACGTTGTGGGCTAGCGCGGCAACCCGGCCGGGAGCGGACTCTCGCCGCTACCGGATGCGATCGCCGATCCGACCCCAGCGGATATCGGTCAGGAAGGGCAGCGGACTGTCGCTGCCCTCGGCGTCGAACGAGTAGTAGACGAAGAGTGGTCGTCCGCGGAAGTTCTCGCGGGGCACGAGTCCCCAGTAGCGACTGTCCTTCGACTGGTGGCGGTTGTCGCCGAGCATGAAGAAGTGGCCAGCCGGGATCACCAGCGGTCCCCAGTTGTCGAGTGCAGGGCGCGTGGGTCCGGGGCCGAAGCGAGAGTCGTGGAGCTCGTAGCGCCGCTGCCAGGCGAACAGCGGATCCGAGGCGTCCCCGTCCAGACGAGGGTTTCGCTCGGCCCCGGCGATCGGCGGCCGCGCTTCGCCGTTCACGAACAGCGCGCCCGCGCGCATGTACAGCGTGTCGCCCGGCGCGCCCGCGATGCGCTTGACCAGAGTCGGCGTCGGATCGTGCGGCTGATCGATCTGCTGCGGCGAGACGAACACCGCGACTTCTCCCCGCTCCGGGTCCGCGTACCCGGGGAGATTGATGCTCGTGAACGGGATGTTCGGCCCGTACACCAGCTTGTTGACGAACAGCCAGTCGCCCACGAGGAGGGAGGGAACCATGCTGGACGATGGGATGCGGTACGCCTCGATGAAGAAGGTGCGGACGACGAGGAAGATGAGCACCGCGCCGACGATCGAGCGAAGCAGCTCCCAGCCGGCGCCCGAGGCTCGCGAGCGAGACGTGCCGCGGCGCGCGTCGGCGACGACGTTCTTGCTCGAGGATCGCGGCTCTGACGAGCGCTTCTTGGGGACGACGGCCATTCGGTCGGGACTGTGGTCGAGGGGCGTGGACGTTGGAAAACTGGCCGGCGCTCACGCCGGGGCAAGGGCCTGTTCCCCACCCGCCGGCACGAGGAGCGCGTGCGCGTACCAGTCGGCACGGAGGATAGCGACCTCGTACCCCGCGCGCTCGGCCATGGTGCCGACATCGTCCATCGCGACCGCGCGATAGAAGCCGGACCACGGCGCGAAGCTGTCCCGAGCGCCGACGCGACCCGGGGCTCCGAGGCGAGCGAACGCGCGGCGCAGCATCGAGCGCAGTCGTCCCGCGGCGGCGTCCGCGCCGCCTGTGGGGCGCAGGAAGCTCAGGAGCACGGGCGCTGCCGGCGCGAGCCTTCGAGTCGCGCGGAGCAGCTCGATCGCCTCCTCGTCGGATGCGAGATACGAGAAGCTCCCCCAGCCGAGGACGACGGCATCGTATCTGCCGCCCGAGAACAGGGGGGCGAGGGGCGTCGGCTCTCCGCGAGCGGCGCGCACGAAGTCCGCGTACGAGGCGGTGACGAGCGACGTCGCATCATTCGCCCCGAGGAGCTCGCGACCGCTCGCGACGAGGGGCTCGCACGGATCGAATCCGGTGACGTCGTAGCCGAGGGCGCGGAGCGCCGCGATCTCGCGCCCGCCGCCGGCGCCGCCGACGAGCACGCGGCCGTGGCGCGGG
>CAYLPM010000518.1:0-4159 GCA_964385525.1 uncultured Gemmatimonadaceae bacterium | reverse complement strand
CGTGGGCCGACGGGCCCGTCACCATCCGGATCGTGGCGGTGGCGATCGGGCTGAGTCTCGTCGTCGGCGCGGCGATCGCGCTGATCACGGCGCTCCAGTCGTCGCGCCTGGATCCCGCCGCACTGCTCGCAGCGGGCGGCGGATCGCGCACCACTGCGTCGCGCGCCAGTCTTCGCGTGCGGCTCGGGCTGGTAGGCGTCCAGGCGGCGCTGTCGATGGCGTTGCTCGTCGCGTCGGCGGGCTTCGTCCGCAGCTTCAACCATGCCGCGAGCTCGTCGCTGGGCTTCGACATCGACGGCCTGGTCTTCGCCGACATGCCGGGGTTGAGGTCGGTCGATTCGACGGTCGTCGGCCAGCGGCAGTTCCTCGCCGAGCTGCGCGAGCGACTGCGCGAGATGCCGACAGTGGAGTCGGTGTCGCTCGGGTACAACGCCCCGTGGTACTTCAACCGGACGCTCCCGCTGCGCATCCCGGGGCGCGATTCACTGCCGCGGGTGCCGGGCTACGGTGAACCGGTCCTCGATGCGGTGACTCCCGACTACCTCGAGACCATGCGCCTGAACATGCGCACGGGGCGCTGGATCATGGAGCGTGATGATGCCGGCGCGCCGCCGGTGATGGTCGTCTCGACGTCGATGGCGTCACTGTATTGGGGCGGAGATCGGGGAGCGATCGGAGAATGTGTGATCGTGGACGACTCGCCGGCGTGTCGCGAGGTGGTGGGCGTGGTCGATGACGTCCGCTTCACAGGTGGTCTGGAGACCGACCACGTCCCGTCGTACTTCCTGCCGATCGCGCAGGCGGAGGAATTCGGCGCGGGGGCCAAGCTGTTCATTCGGGCGCGCGGCGACGCGAGCGCGCTGCTGCCCATCGTCGGCCGGATGGTGCAGGGTGCACGCCCCGACCTGCCCGCGGCGAACGTGCACCTCCTGCGCGATCATCTCGATCCGTATCTGGCCACGTGGCGGCTCGGCGCGATGTCGTTCACGGCCCTCGGCGGGCTTGCGGCACTGATCGCGATGCTCGGCCTGTTCAGCGTGATCGCGTACCTGGTGGCGGAGCGGCGCAGAGAGTTCGCGATCCGCAGCGCGCTGGGGGCGCGAAGGGCGCAGATCATGGCGCCGGTGATCCGGCAGTCGATCTCGGTCGTCGGCGCGGGTGCGCTGGTGGGGATGTTCGTGGCGTGGCGCGCGGCACCGTGGCTCCAGCCGCAGCTGTTCGAGGTGCGGCTGTTGGATCCGGTCGTTCTGAGCTCTGTGATGCTGGGGTTGATGGCGGTCGGATTGGTCGCGGTGCTGGGGCCGGCTCGGCGGGCAGCGAGGATGGAGCCGGTGGAGGCATTGCGGGCGGAGTGAGCGAGGACGGACACGTACCTGGCGAAGTACGGCGCGTCTGACGAGATCAGCCTTCACCGCATCATTCGGGTCGTTCATCCCGTGGATCGAGCGCGCAAGTACGGCGGCTCGTTCTCATGCCCTGCGATAGGAGCACATGGACCGCTGAAATATGGCCGTTTGCCCTATCGGTCACTTTCCTTCGGCGAAGTCGGCGAGAGAGACCGCGACGTTCGGCGCGGCCCGAAGCACCCGCCGATCCGACGTGACGAGCTGCAGGCGCAGCGATGCGGCGAGGACCACGAACTCGCAGTCGTACGCCGACAGCCCCGACGCCGACGCCCGCTCGAGTACGGCGGGCGAGTCCACACCGAATTCCCGGCCCTCGAGAATCGACTCCGCCGTGCGTTGCACGACGACGGCGTCGGCGAGCGCGAGGTGCCTGCCCCGGATGTACTCGAGGAGGACGTTTCGAAACTCGCTCCGCCAGAGCAGCGGCGCGGCCCATTCCGGATCCCGGCGGATCGCTTCGCGTGCCGACTCGGTGTGCGCGCCTGGAAGGTGGAGATACGCGATGACGTTGGTATCGACGACGATCATGGGCGACCGCGCGACTTCGCCCCCCGCAGGGCGGCCTCCGTGAGTGGCGGCAAGTTCAGCCGCTCCCGGACGCGATCCGCCCGCGCCAGCAGCGCAGCGGCATCCACCGGCTCCGCGGCGACGGCCTGCTCCAGGCAGAGCAGGACCTCGCTGTTGAGGCTGCGCCGACGTTCTGCGGCTCTCGCCTTCAGCCGGCGATATACCGCATCCGGCACGCCCTTGATGGTGAGTGTGCGCAACCGGGAGCCTCCCGTGGCCGTGAGGACGACATTGGTCGAACCAACATGGAACCATTATGGAACCATTATGGAACCATCGTGGAACCTAATGAGGAGCCACCCTCGCGACAAGGGACTCGACCCCCGGCGAGCGAGAGCGGGGGCGCACAACGGTGCCAACACCGGACCACCATGGAGGCGATGGCGATGACCCTGCATCCGTCACGCCACAGAGTCCATTCGGCCCGGCAGCATTGTGCCGCGGCGGCGCGGCCCGGAGACTGAGGCCGCACGAGCTTTGATCGGGAGATCGACATGACGGTTCGCATGCTGCTGCTCGCGAGCACCGCCGCCATCGGCGCGGCCTGGCTCGCCGCCGCGCCGGTTCACTCGCGCACGCACACGACGGTGGAGGGCGTGCAGATCACCTTCCTCGCGAACGAGGGCGTGATGCTCGCCGCGGACGGCCGGACGGTCCTGATCGACGCGCTGTTCGTGAAGTACAAGGACGGCTTCGCCACCCCGGCTGACTCCACACGGTCGGCGCTGCACGCCGCGCTCACCCCGTTCGACTCGGTCGATCTCGTCCTCGTGACTCATCGGCACGGCGACCACTTCCATCCGGCTCCCGTCGCCGCGCACCTCCGGGCGAACCCGCGGGCGACCCTCCTCACGTCGCGCCAGGTCGTCGACAGCCTGCTCGGCTTCGGTCCGGCTCGCGCTCTGGCGGGCGACCGGCTGCTGGGACGCACGGTCGCCCCGGGCACGAGACGGCGCGACGTTATCCGCGGCATCACGGTCGAGCTGCTCGGCCTCCCGCATCACGACCTCGCGCATCTCGGCTTCATCGTGGAGCTCGGCGGGCGACGCGTGCTGCACGTGGGCGACACGGACGGCGGTGCCGCCACGATCGAGGCCCTTGCCGCACTCCGGCTCGACACGGCACGTATCGACGTGGCGCTGCTACCGCAGTGGCTGGTGACCGGCGAAAGGAACCGGAACGCGATCGCGCGGTGGATTCGCCCGAAACAGGTCGTCGCGTTCCACGTCATGGAGGGCGAGGAGGGACGGGCCACGCGCGCCGTGCAGGCCGCGATTCCCGGCGCGGTCACGCTCGTCCGTTCACTCGACACACGGCGGTGGTAAGGGCAGCGACGCGACGTAGCACCGACCGATCCGCACACGTTCCGTCGCCCTGGCAGGGCCACTGATCGGCGAGAGGCGGGCGACCATACCGGTGGTCACCCGCTGATCCCGCCGGACCAGCCACTTCCCATCGCCGACGTGGCGTTGATCGCGGCCGACGAGGATCCCGGCGTGATGCTCTTCCGGCTACACGACGCACCGCCCGGTCGCCACTCAGCTTCCGCCCGGCCCGCCCTCCGCCGGCGCGATCCGGTACACCCGGCCCGTCGTCGTCGCCGGGTTCGGCCCCAGCACATCACGGACGGTCACGTAGATCTCGCCGTCCTCTCCTTCGCCGAAGCCCGTCACGTAGTGATTGAGCCGGCCGTTCGGGCTGCTCGCGATCATGAGCTCGTGGATCGTCCAGAGCCCGTGCGCGCCACCCGGTGAGGCCGCCAAGAGCGAGCCGTTCGGCGGGAAGAACGAGCGGCTGAAATCGCCGAACACATAGCGATTCTTCACGGCATTGACGCGGCCGCCGCGATAGAGGTGGCCGCCGATCACCGTCACTCCGAGTCCGCCCTGCGAAGCGTGAGCGTACTCGATGATCGGGTCGCGGAGCAGCGTCCCCGAAGGCTCGTGCTTGGGACACGACTCCGGTGACACGCGGTTGTTCTCCGCGTCGAAGCAGTGCGTTCCCTCCTTCACGTTCCAGCCGAAGTTCCCCCCGCGATGCACGATGCTCACCTCCTCCCACAGCCCCTGTCCCGCATCGCCGACGAAGAGCCGGTCGCTCCGCCGGTCGAAGGACATCCGGTACGGATTGCGGAAGCCGTACGCCCAGATCTCATCGAGCCCGTCCTTGCCCACGAACGGATTGTC
>CAYLPM010000517.1:0-2238 GCA_964385525.1 uncultured Gemmatimonadaceae bacterium | reverse complement strand
GCACTCGCGACCGCGCCGCGCCGGGACGAGGGCGATCTCTTCCGCCTGCCGGTGGACCGCGCCTTCACCGTGCGCGGGACCGGCACGGTCGTCACCGGTACCGTGTGGAGCGGCACGCTCGCGAGCGATGCGACCGTACGGATTCTGCCGGCGGGCGTCTCGGCGCGGGTGCGCGGCATTCAGAGTCACGGCGCAAAGGTCGACGCCGCGCGACCGGGGACGCGGGCGGCCATCGCGCTCGCGGGAGTCGAGCTGGCCGACGTCGCGCGCGGCGCCGTGATCGTCGCGCACGACAGCTGGCAGCCCACCGACCTGCTGCGGGCCGAGGTCGCCTTGCTGGCCGACGCGCCCGCGCCGCTGCGCGCGCGGACACGCGTGCGCCTGCATCTCGGCACACAGGAGGTGGGCGCGCGGATCGTGGCCGCCGACGGCGTGCTCGCGCCCGGTGGCGTTGGCAGCGCCCGCGTGGTGCTGGAGGCGCCGCTCGTCGCCCGGGCCGGCGATCGCTTCGTACTGCGGGCCACCTCCCCGGTCGTCACGATCGGTGGGGGCACGGTGCTCGACCCGCTCGCCGAGTCGCGCCGGGTGCGCCCGCTCCCGGCCGGCCTAGGCGCACCACGCGAGCGGCTCGTCCACCTCGTGCGGGAGGCCGGGGCCGCCGGCGTCGCCCGCGCAACACTGCCGATGCGGATCGGGCTGCCGCCGGCAACGATCGATTCGATGCTCGTGTCGAACGGTACGCCGATCGTCGGCATCGGCGATCGCCTGTACGACAGCGCGGCGTTGGAGGCCGTTCGGGAACGCCTCATCGGGACGGTGCGCGCGCACCATGCACGCGAGCCACTGGAGCCCGGCGCGTCGCTCCAAGCCGTCCGGGCGGGACTTCGGGCACCATTCGGCATGGTCGATGAGGTGATCCGCCTCGCCACGGGGAGCGGTGAGATCGCGATCCGGGGAGGGGTGATCAGCGTGGCCGGCTGGGCGCCCACCCCGACGCCGGCGCAGCGCGCAACGCTCGAGACGCTGCGAACGTTGCTTCAGGAGGCGGGGCGGGAGCCGCCGACGGTGGCGGAGCTATCCTCTCGCCTCGGACCCGATGTTTCGCCGCTTCTGCGTATCCTGGAGCGCGATGGGTTCGTCGTTCAGGTGGAGGAGGAGCGGTACTACCACGCCACGCCGCTGGCCGACCTGGTCGGATTGCTGCGTACGGGGATGGAGCCGGGTCGGGAGTACACGCCCGCCGAGCTGCGCGATCTCCTCGGGGGGTCCCGACGATTCCTCATCCCGCTGCTGGAATATTGCGACCGATTGGGCGTCACGGACCGTCGTCCCGGAGGACGAACGCGCGGCGGCACGTAACTGGCACCGGACAACGACTTTGACAGCGGTGATCCAATTTCTTGACAGTACGATGCACGCATCCTATGTTCGCCATACGCAGGGAAGTGCACAGCCGTAACCGATTCACCCTCATGCAGGAGTAGGCACCACAGTCCTTTTCTCGTCAGCTCGGAGAAGCCAATGAAGCACCGTTGGGCAGCACTGGGAATCGTGCTCGCCCTCAGCGCGCTCGTAACGACGAGTGCGGCGGCCCAGGGGACTGGTCCTCCGGGTCGTGAGCGTCAGCCGGACATCGGTCTCGGGCAGAATTACCCGAACCCGTTCAACCCGGAGACGCGCATCCCGTTCACGCTGGGGTCAGCGCAGTGCACCGATCAGGCACGCCTCCACCGGGTGTCCTTGACGGTGTACAACGTGCTCGCACAGCCGGTGGCCATCCCGCTCCTCATGGGGGAAGGGCCGAACGTACCGGCGGGTGCTGGCGGACAGCCGCTGAGGAACCTCCTGCTCCCGTGTGGTGAGTATACGGCCTACTGGGATGGGAAGTACCTGAACACGACGCAGGAAGTCGCGTCCGGCCTTTACATCTACAAGATCGAGGTCGACGGACGGGTGGCGACGAAGAAGATGATCGTCACCAAGTAAACGGGAAGTGGCGAGCAGGGCGCCCCGGATCACTCCGGGGCGCCTTTTGCGTCGGGCTGCCGCTCCGGCGCCAGCGTGTCCACCTGCACGGTGTCCCCCCGCACGTGCCGGTCGATCGACCGCCAGATCGCCACCGCGCGCTCCGGGTCGTGGGCCATCGCGCGCGAGGCCGCCTCGAGCGCCGCGGGGGTGAGGCCCCGACATTGCAACACCCAGTCGAGTTGACCCGCCCGGCGCCTGCGGGGCCACCAC
>CAYLPM010000516.1:0-5959 GCA_964385525.1 uncultured Gemmatimonadaceae bacterium | reverse complement strand
GAGGGATGGAACGTGATCTACCTCGGCGCCGATCTCCCCGCCGAGGAGATCGCGGCCGCAGCGCGCGCGGCCGATGCCTCGCTGGTTGCGATCAGTGTGGTCTACGTGGATGACCGGGAGCGCGTGCTCGCCGAAATGCGTGCGTTGCGCGCGGCGCTGAGTTCGAGCGTTCGGCTGCTGGCGGGAGGCGCGGGCGCGTCACTCCTGCGAACAGAGCTGACGGCGATCGGCGTCGATGTCGCCGCGAGCCTGGCCGACCTGCACCATGCGTTGCGTGGCGAAATGGAGAGCTCGTAACGACGTCTCGGTGCGCGTAGAGTCTTGCTCCGTCTCGAAAGGCCGAATGCCCGTCCCGAAAAGCCGCTAGCTGCCGAAGCCGACCTCACCTGCGCCGGTGCAGCTCGACCGTCCCGGCGAAAGTGCTGCCTCGTTCAGTCTTCGCGACGCTGCGGACTTCCACCCGGTGCAGCCGCGCTGTCGATACGGATCTTCCGCATGATCGCGACGTCGGTCGGCAGCTCGCGCTCGCCCGCGGGCATCTTGTTGATCTGGAGCAGATACGTCACCACGTCCGTGTATTCCTGTGGCGAGAGACTGGCGGGATCCATCTGCGGCATCGTCTCGCTGATCAGCGAGTACAGCTCGGCGATTGGCTGCCCGCCCCACCGATTGAAGAACGCCGCGCCGGAGTGGGTGGATGTCGAGTGACACGAGCTGCACATTCCCGCATACACGTTGCGCCCGCGCGCGGCCTGCTGCGCGGTGAAGACGCCGGCCCTGGTCGAGGCGGGGACGTCCGCCGCCGGGGCGGGAGACTGCGCGCGCCCTGCGGCGACGGGCGCCGCCAGAAGCACGGCGGCGAAGAGCATCGTGAGGTGGCGAAGGTGCATCGGATGAATGGGCTGCTCGACTCTCGGTGATCACCTGCCCGTCCACGCCCGCATTCGGAGCGCGGCGAGTCGGAGAACTCTAAAGTTGAGCCGGTGCGCCCCGATACGCCAGTCGGGCGGTCGATTCTTCGCGCCATCGTCGTCCCCGGGCCGCTCGAGTGCACATCTCGACCGCCAAGATCCGTGGTCGTCGCGATCAGCTCGCTGAGGCTGTATTCTTGCACTGCCCCGTCGCGCCCCAGCCAACCGCTGCCGGAGACTCGATGGAACGCAGCACCGCCGCCGGGCGCGCCCGCTACGCCACCGAGGAGAGCCGCGACCGATTCGCGTTCCTCGCCGAGGTGAGCCGCTGTCTGGCCGACTCCCTGGACTACGAGACCACGCTCGCCACCGTCGCCGGCATGTCGCTGCCGTACCTCGGCGCATGGTGCGTCGTCGACGTGTGCGACCGCGGTGGAGACATCCGACGCCTCGTCGTACTGCACCCGGATCCCGACAAGCAGTCGCTCGCGCGCGAGATGCGGGACGGCTATCCGCCGCATCCGAACGACCTGATCGGTGCGCCGCGCGTGATCCGGACCGGCCGACCCGAGATTGTCCTCCGCGTCCGGGACGATGCCCTCGTGGCCTCCGCTCGCGATGCGAATCATCTCCGGCTGCTCCGCGCGATCGGCATCGAATCGTACGTCATCGTTCCGATGATGGCGCGGGGGCGCACGCTCGGGGCGATCACGTTCGTAACGGCCCAGTCGGGGCGCCGCTTCGGTGACATCGATCTGATCATGGCCGAGGACCTCGGGCGTCGCGCCGCGATGGCGATCGACAACGCGCGGCTGCACGAGGAGCTGACGATCGCGAAGCGGCAGGTCGAGGAAGCGCTCGCCGAAGCGGAGCACGCGCGGAGCGCCGCCGAGGCCGCGAGTCGTGCGAAGTCGGAGTTCCTCGCGGTGATGAGCCACGAGCTGCGCACACCTCTGAACGCCATCGCCGGGTACGCGGAGCTGATCGAGCTCGGCGTCCGCGGCCCGGTCACGCCGGAGCAGCGCGCGGACCTGGAGCGCATTCAGAAGGGTCAGCGCCACCTCATCGGCCTGATCAGCGGTGTGTTGAACTATTCGCGCCTCGAGGCGGGCGCGGTGTACTACTCCCTTCAGGACGTGGCGCTCGACGAGGTGCTCGGCTCGTGCGAGGCGCTGATCGCGCCGCAGGTGTCGGCGAAGCAACTGAAGTTCCGGTACGACGCCTGCGCCTCCTCGCTGCGCGTGCGCGCGGATGGCGACAAGCTCCAGCAGATCGTGCTGAACCTGCTCACCAACGCGGTGAAGTTCACGGAGGCCGGCGGCACCATCAGGCTGGCGTGCGCGGCGCGGATCGACACGGCGGCGATCACGGTCTCCGACACGGGACACGGCATCCCCGCCGCGCAGCTCGAGCGCATCTTCGAGCCGTTCGTGCAGGTCGATTCGAGGCTCACCCGGAAGCAGCAGGGCGTCGGCCTGGGGCTCGCGATCAGCCGCGACCTCGCGCGCGGTATGGCCGGAGACCTGGCCGCCGCGAGCGTGGAGGGCGAGGGGAGCACCTTCACGCTGTTGCTGCCGCGCGCGTGAGATGACTCGACCGCGCTGACGCGGCACGCTGGCGACCGGCGACCGGGTCTTGCGCGATCTATCCAAAACGGATATATGAGGGGCGGCGAGTAGCCGTACTGCCGAAGTCAGCAGTACGCAGCACGCAGCACGCAGCACGCAGCACTCGGCTCCTGTCCCCAGCATCCCTTCGAGATCCGTGTACCCGAAATCCCTCAGGACTCCGGTCTTCCACATCCTCCTCGCCCTCGGCGAGCGCGACCTCCACGGTCTCGGTATCGCCGACTGGATCGAGGAGACGACTGGCGGCGCTGTCGACCTCGGGCCCGGCACGCTCTACCGCTCGCTCAAGGAGATGGTGGAGGCGGGGCTCATTCGTGAGACCGGTGCGCCGGAGGCCGACGATGATCCGCGGCGGAAGTACTACGCGATCACGCCCATGGGCCTCCGGTCCGCGGCGGCCGAAGCCGCACGGCTCGAGCGACTCGTCCGGGTCGCGCGCGAGCGGAAGCTCCTGCCGGAGCGGGCATGATGCGTCGCGGCGACACCTCCGCGCGCCTCTTCCGGCTGCTCCTCGTCGTGTATCCCGCGCGGTTCCGCGCGGAGTACGGCGCCGAGATGACGGAGTTCTTCCTCAACCGCCTCGATCGTGCGCGAACGAGCCGGGGGCGTGCGGCCGTCGCGCGCCTCTGGGCTCGCACCGCGTTCGACATCGCCCGGACGGCCGCGGCCGAACATCGCAGCGCTTCCGAGCACGAGGAGCTCACTCCAGGGGACCACCCAATGTCTTCGTTCCTCCAGGACCTCCGGTATGCGGGGCGCCGCCTCCGCCGCACGCCGCTGTTCACGCTCTCCGCGATCGCCATTCTCGCCGTGGGCATCGGCCTCAACGCGTCGGTGTTCACGCTCGTCGACGCGATGCTGCTCCGGCCACCGCCGTTCGAGAATCCGGAAGAGATCGTCCACATCTATCAGGACTCCGACGAGGGCTCGCCGAGCTCGACGTCCTTCCCCGCGTACCGCGACATGGCGGCCACGCCCGGCATCTTCGCCGGCGTCGCGTCGACGTCGTCCGGCTCCGCGACCTGGGAGGGATCCGACGTCCCGCGCGAGGTCGCGATCGACTTCACCACGGCGAGCTACTTCCCGGTGCTGGGACTCCGGCCCCATCGCGGCCGATGGTTCGATCCCGAGCACGACCGCGTGGGCGCGGAGATGGTCGCCGTCGTCAGCCATCGCACCTGGCGCACCCAGATGGGCGCCGATCCCGAGGCCGTGGGTCGCACGATCCGGCTCAACAACCAGCCGGTCACGATCATCGGTGTCGGCCCCGAGGAGTTCAACGGCGAAGCGGGTGCGCTGCTCACGGACTTCTGGGTGTCGATTTCCACCACGCCGATCGGCGGTGCCTTCCGCGTGGCGAACCTGGATCGTCGCCAGGATCACTGGTATCAGGTGAAGGCCCGGCTGGCGCCCGGCGCGACGGTCGAACAGGCGCGCGCGGCGATGGACGCGCTCGCCCGCCGGCTGGCGGAAGAATTCCCCGAGCTCAACGAGGGCCGCGACATCACCGTCTTTGCGCACGACGAAGTGCGCTTTCATCCCGACACCGACGGCGACGTGTTCACGGCCGGCGTGTCCGTGTTCGCCGTCGCGGCGCTGGTGCTGCTCCTGGCGTGCACAAACCTCGCGAACCTGCTGCTCGTCCGCGGCATCTCGCGCGGGCCGGAGATGGCCGTGCGCGAAGCGCTCGGCGCGGGCCGCCGGCGGGTCGTCCGGCTGATGCTGCTCGAGGCGCTGCTGCTCTCCGCGATGGGCGGGGCCGCCGGGCTCGCGGTCGCCGCGTGGTCGGTGCGGCTCGTGCCCCTTCTGCCGCTGAACTTCCCGGGCGCGGGGCCCGACGTCGCGTTCGATCATCGCGTCGTCGCCTTCGGCGTGCTGCTGACGCTCGCGACGGGGCTCGTCTTCGGCCTGCTTCCCGCGATCCGCTCGGCGCGGACCGACGTCGCCGCGATGCTTCGAGACGAGGGCACGGGACGCTCGGCGGGCCGCCGGGTGTCGCTGCTGCGCGGCGGACTGGTCGCGGTGCAGGTCGCCGTGTCGGTCGTGCTGGTGGTCGGCGCCGGGCTTCTCGCGCGGAGTCTAGCGAACGCGGAGCAGGTCGATGCGGGGGTGGACGCCGAGCGGATCGCGATCCTCGGGACGAATCTCGGGCAGGGCGGCGTGACGGACGGCGAGGCCGCCGCGGTGACGCAGCAGCTGCTCGAACGCGTCGAGGCGCTGCCCGGGGTCGAGCGCGCGGCGCTGACGACGCGGCTTCCGGCGATGGGAGGGGGTACGACGACGCAGATCGTCGACGGCTACGACCCGCAGGTGGGCACGGGCTCGGTGGAGCTCCCGTTCGCGTTCGTGAGCCGAGGGTACCTCGAGACGATGGGCATACGGCTGCTCGCGGGCCGCGCGTTCGGCGTCGGCGATCATCCGGAGTCGCCGCGCGTCATCCTCGTGAACGAGACGGCGGCCCGGACGTTCTGGGGGAGCGAAGAGGCGGCGCTGCGCGGGCGGATCCGGGCGCAGGGTTCCACGGACGCCTGGCGGGAGGTCGTCGGTGTCGTGAGCGACGTCAAGGTAGTGGACCTCCGCGAGGCGCCGACGCCGATGATCTACTACTCGGCGGAGCAGGCGGGCATCAGCGTGTTCTCGCTCGTCGCCCGCACGTCGGGGGATGCGGTGTCGCTGACCGGCGCGCTGCGGAGCGCGCTGCGCGAGGTGCGTCCGAGTCTCCCGGTGACGCGCCTGCTCACGCTCGAAGCGCACCTCGGCAATGCCCTGGCTGCGCTGCGCATCACCGCGACGCTGCTCGGTGCGTTCTCGCTGCTCGCGCTACTGCTGGCCAGCCTCGGCGTGTATGCCGTGGTGTCATTCTCCGTCCAGCGGCGCACGCAGGAGATGGGGATTCGCGTGGCGCTCGGCGCCTCGCGCTCGCGCATCGTGCAGCTCGTGGTGGGCGAGTCGCTGATCGTCGTGGTGCTCGGACTGGTCGCGGGACTCTGGTTGGCGGTGCTAGCGTCGCGCGGGCTGGAGGGGATGCTCTTTGGCGTCGGTGCGGTGGACGAGGTCACGTTCGCCGCGGCGTCGGTGCTGCTGCTGCTGGCGGCGAGCATCGCGGCGTTCGTGCCGGCGCGCCGGGCGGCGGGGGCGAATCCGGTGGAGGTGTTGAGAAGTCAGTAGCGGCCGGATAAGATGGGACGGCTTTCGCGGTGCCTCTTCCCCGAGGTGCGCCCATGCTCCGTCGTGATTGTCTGGTCCGGGCCGCGGTCGTGTGTTCGATCTTCGTCGGTGCGAGCGCGGGCGCGCAGCAGCCCGCCGCGACCGCGCACGTACGGATGGTCGACCTCGACTTGCACGCCGTTCGAGTGCACGTCCAGGGTCTCGAAGCACGGGCGAGCGGCAGCCCGGTCGTCGTGTTCGAGGCTGGTGGGT
>CAYLPM010000515.1:0-2726 GCA_964385525.1 uncultured Gemmatimonadaceae bacterium | reverse complement strand
GCGACGCCGGTGAGCACCTGGTCGTCCCGCTTGAGCCACGGCGCGCCGATCAGGCGCAGCCGCGCGATCGGCACCGTGCTCGGCGCATCCTCGGGCAACGCGGCGCCGGAGATCATCGTCACGCGCAGCGCGCGGACGCGGCGCAGGTTCGGCCCCTGCGCCGAAGAGTCGGTGGGCGACGTGAACGGGATGCGGAAGAGCACCCAGCACCGAGTGCCCTCGCACTGGCCCGTGCGTGCGTACAGCGCCTCGTTGCTCATGTCGACCACGTACCGCAGAAAGCGCTCATCCTGCGTCTGCGTGGCGGAATTGCTGTTGAGCACGAAGTCCTGATCGATGTCCTCCTCGTCGAGCCGGTTGTTGCGCACGGTGCAGTTGGCGGCCGGATCACCGAGCAGCTGCGGCCCGAGCGGCGCCGTGCAGATGAAGACGTTCGCAATCGTCGTGGTCGTGCCCGCCGTTTCGTCGACCACGACGAGCGACTCGGCGACGTCGCCCGGCAGTCCGGTGTCGTCGAGCACCACGTTGAACAGGCGTGACAGCGAGTCGCGCTCCGTATCCAGCGCATCGAAGCCCTGGAGCTTCTTCCCGACCCACGCGCTGTCGACGCCGCCGCCGGCGCCCGGGCGCACGAACAGGGTCTCCGGCGCGAAGGCCACGCTGTTCTCGGAGATGTCGCCGAAGTCGAAGACGAGCGTCGGATTGCGGTCGCGGAGTCCCGGATCCGTCTCGACCAGCGACCAGTACTCGACGTGCTCGATCCGCGAGAGATCGGTGCCGCCGGACGAGATCACCGTGCGGATGGATCGCCACCGGTGGCCCGGCGGCGCCTCCGGATCGGTCCAGCGAAACCGGCTCGTCCCGGGCACGCTGCCCCCTTCGACCTTGCCGAGGGACGACAGCGGCTGGAGCGTGAGCCAGAGCATCTGCTCGACCGAGAAGCCCGTGCCGATCGTGCGAAAGGCCGTGTCGATCTGCTGGAGCGTGTAGATGATCTCCGTGCGCGTGTCGTTGCGCAGCGGGAGGCTCTGCCACGCGAGCGTCGCGGCGCGCGTCGTGTCGAAGAACGCCGGCGCGAACGTGGCCCCCGGGAGCGGCGCGCTGGAGTAGTACCAGTTCGGGTCGCCGAGCGGGATGTTCAGGCCGCTCTGCCCCTCGAACGTCTCGATGTACGCCTGCCCTTCTTCGTGCGGCTGCGGCCGGCTGGTCGCGAATTCCCCCTGGAAGCGGATTTGCGATTCGCCCTGAGCGCGCAGCCCCGGAATCGCATCGAGAATCCCGGTGAGCGGCGTCGCATTGAACGCGAAGTTCGCCGTCACGCCGGCGAGCACCGATGACAGCGGCTCGAAGCCGAGCGGCGGGCGGTTGAACGTCGTGCGCTGCGACTGCGAGAGCATCGTGACGTTGATGTCGCCGTAGTTCGTCGGGAACAGCGACGAGAAGCCGAAGATCCGCGTCGGCGCGGGCGCGAACAGCGGGTTCTCCTCGTACTGCACGTTCAGCGTGCGCCGCCGCGCGAACAGCGTGTCGGCGCGCGAGAACGTCACGCGGCCGAGATCGTAGTCGATCTGGTAGTCGAGCCCGCGCTCGAGGGGCACACCGTCGATGAGAAGGCGTTCGGATCCCTGCCGGAGCTGGATCGCGCCGAGCATGAGCGAGCCGACATCGCCCCCGCCCTCCGCATCGTAGCGCGCCCGGAGACGGTAGACGGTGCGCGGCCGCTGCGTGGAGTACAGGTATTCGCCCGGGATCGTGTACAGCGTATCGTTGGTCGGATTCCCCGCCTCCACGAGCCCGTCCGACCCGAACGGCTCGAGCGAGGGAAAGACGACGAACTGATCGCGGATGATCCGTGTATCCGTGCCGGCCGCGGCGACGTTGAAGTTCGGATCGCCCGGCCGCGGCCAGATGCGGTTCTCGCCATCGAACGTCGATTCGCTGGTGCTCTGCGCGAGCCCGAACATCTCGAGGTACGTGTCCGAGGTCCCCGCCACCGGCTTCTCCTGCCCGCCGGCGCTCGTCACGATCTGCAGGTTCACAGTCTCGCGGATGATGTCGCCGCCGCCGAGGCGGTACACCGAACGGATCTCGTGGCGAAAGGCCGGATCGGCCGGCAGCAGCGTCGGATCCCAGAGCAGGTTCGCGTACTGCGGATCGGGCGAGTACTCGATGTCGGGCGTCCCGCCGGTGGGAATGTAGGTCGTGTTCTGGCCTGCCACGTTCACGCGGTACGCGACGACGAGGCGCTCATTGTTGAGGTTGAGCGGGCGCACGAGCGAGACCCAGAGCTGCGACGGATCGATGTAGTAGTCGACGCCCTCGCGCATGTACTCGTAGACCTGACCGCGCGTCTGCGGGATGCTGCCGCCGCGGACGATGAACTGCGGCCCGTTGGGGTTCTGCGGCGGGGCCCCGAGCTGCAGGCGATAGAGATAGACGCGGACCGGGCGCAGCGTGTCGGCGAGCGATGCCGCGAGCGCGCTCATCTGCTGCCGGTCGAGGATGTCGATGTCGGGATAATCGCCGAAGAGCGCCGGGTCGATGGTGAAGAAGAAGCGCCGCGGCTCGAGCTGATAGTCCTCGATGTCGCGCGAGACGGACTGGAGCGCCTGCTCCCCGATCGTGAAGATCCGGTCGCGGACGACGTTTCCCTTCTGTTGTGCGTAGATTGCCCGGACGGTGGCCGGGCCGAGCTGGCCGATCGCCTGCACGCCGTAGTTGCCGCT
>CAYLPM010000514.1:0-2173 GCA_964385525.1 uncultured Gemmatimonadaceae bacterium | reverse complement strand
GCAGGATCCATCCCCGCCGCCCGCCGCGCCGGGATCCAGCACGCGGCGCCGGCGATGACCAGGAACAGCACCGCGATCGCCGCGAACGTCACCGGATCGGTCGGCGTCACGCCGATCAGCATGCTGGCCATGATCCGCGTGAGCGCGAACGCCGCCACCAGTCCGGCCGCGACACCGACCACGCTCAGCTTCAGCCCCTCGCCGATCACCAGCCCGAAGATGCTCTGCGTCGGCGCGCCGAACACCATGCGCACGCCGATCTCCGCCGTTCGCTGCCGCACACCCGTCGACAGCACGCCGTACAAGCCGACGGCGGCGAGCATCACGGCGATCACGCCGAACGCGGCGATCAGCGCGAGCGCGAAGCGTGTCGGCGCCATCGCGCGATCGACGAATACCGACATGGGCTGCATCTCGGCGACGGGCACGTTGGGGTCGATCTCCGCGACGACCGCCCGCACCGCGGGCGCCACGGCCGATGGGTCCCCGGCCGTGCGCACCGCCCAGCGGTTCGCCGCGAAGTGATTGTAGTAGCTGTCCACCAGGAACACGGTCTCGTCGGAGTCCGCGGCCGGATTCACCTTGCGTTGATGCTCCACGACGCCAATGACCTGGTGCCATTCCGGTTCCGGCGTGCGTCCGCGCACCAGCAGACGTTCTCCGACCGGTGACCGGCCCGGGAACGCCATCGCGGCCAGCTGCTCGTCGATGACGATGATGTTCTCCCGGGCGGCGTTGTCCGCCTCCGTGAAGTCGCGTCCCGCGATCAGCCGCGTGCCCATCGCCGTGAAGTAGCCCGGAAGCACGGTGCGCGAGTCGCCCTGCTGGAAGGCCGAGGCATCGGTGAGCGCCGCATCCGTGCCCCATCGCAGACTGCTCACGGTGCCATCCAGCGGCAGCGCCGACGCGGCGGTCACCGCACGCACGCCGGGGATCGCTTCCAGCCGCTCGCGGAGCTGCTGCTTGAAGGCCTGCCGCGACTCCGGCGTGTTCAGCTGGATGTTCTGCACGACGAACGTGAGCACGCCCTCGGACTCGAACCCCGGATCCGAGCGCTGGAGCGCGATGAAGCTGCGCAGCATCAGCCCGCACCCGACGAGCAGCACGAACGACAGCGTCACCTCGGCGACCACCACGCCATTGCGAATCAGCGCACCGGCGCCGAGCGCGCTGGTGCGGCCGCTCGAGCGCAGCGGATGCATGAGATCCGGACGCGCGGCGCGCAACGCCGGTACGATACCGAAGATCGCCGCCGCCAGCACAGCCGCCATCGCCGTGAAGCCGAGCACCGTGGAATCGAGAGTGATGATCTCCGTTCGCGGCAGCGTCGCCGGCGCGAGCGCGATGAGAATGCGGATCCCCGCCCATGCGAACGCGAGACCGAGCAGGGCACCGGCACCCGCGATCACGAGACTCTCGGTCAGCATCTGGCGGACGAGCTGCCCCCGGTCCGCACCGAGCGCCGCGCGCACGGCGAGCTCGCGCTCCCGGTCGGCGAGCCGCACGAGCATCAGGTTACCGACGTTCGCGCACGCGATCAGCAGCACGAAGATCACCGCGCCCATCAGCGCCATCAGCGCCGGCCGCACGTCGGCGACGAGGTCGTCGTGCATCGGCTCGACGCGCAGATGATTGCCGGAGGTCTGCTTGATCGGAAACCGCTCGCGGATGTCCGCCGAGATCTGCTCGATCTGGGTGCTGGCCTGCGCGATCGTCACGCCCGGCTTCAGACGACCGATCGTGAGCCGCAGGAAATAGTTGATGCGCGAGCCGTTGGCGAAGTCCACGCGCACCGCGCTCCAGAGATCGGGCGAGCGCTCGATGTTCGCGCTCGGTGGCACGAGGAGCTCGACGCCCGGTTCCGTGACGCCGACCACCTCCAGCCGCGCGCCGCCCAGATCGAGAATGCGGCCGACGATGCCCGGGTCGCCGCCGTACCGGCTCTGCCAGAACTCGTGGCTGAGGATCGTGGCCTGCGGCGGAGGAGGCGGCGCCTCCTCCTGCTGCGGCCCTGGATTCGGGGGCGGCTGCTGCGGGACACCGTCGGCCTCCGTGAAGTCGCGGCCGAGTACCACGCGCGTGCCGAGGAGCGAGAAGATGTTCGGCGTGACGAGCGCGCCCGTGATCTGCTGCGGGTCGCCGCCGTCGCCGCTCAGCGGTACGCGCACCGTGG
>CAYLPM010000513.1:0-2473 GCA_964385525.1 uncultured Gemmatimonadaceae bacterium | reverse complement strand
GACCGATCCGCGCGGCGACGAGCTGCCCGTCCCCGAGCTGCTGACCCCGGCGCCGACGCACAACGCCGAAATCAATGCGCGCGAGCTGGATGAGGCCGGGATCAAGCTCATGGAGGCGCTCCAGACCTTTCGCGTACAGGGCGAGCTGGTGGGGCGCACGACGGGCCCGGTCGTCACCCAGTTCGAGATCGAGCCCGCACCCGGAGTGAAGGTGCGCCAGTTCGCCAACCTCGCGAACGACCTCGCGCTGGCGATGCGGGCGCAGAGCATCCGGATCGTTGCGCCCATTCCCGGTCGCGGCGCGGTCGGGGTGGAGGTGCCCAACCCTACGCCCGAGATCGTCGCGTTTCGGGAGCTGATCGAGTCCCGCGAGTTCCAGCTCGCGCGCGCCGCGCTGCCGATCGCGCTCGGCAAGGATCTCGAGGGGAAGCCGGTGATCGCCGACCTGGCGAAGATGCCGCACCTGCTCATCGCCGGCGCGACCGGATCGGGGAAGTCGGTGTGCGTGAACACCCTCATCACGAGCCTGATCTACCGGCACACGCCGAAGACGCTGCGTTTCCTGATGGTCGACCCGAAGATGGTGGAGCTCTCCGTCTACAACATCCTTCCGCACCTGCGGCACAAGGTCGTGACGGACAATCGCGATGCGGCGGCGGTGCTCAAGTGGGCCGTGCTGGAGATGCAGGAGCGTTACGAGATTCTGGCCGTCAATGGCTGCCGCAACATCCAGGACTTCAACCGCCGGTTGCAGGAAGGCGTGCCCCTCAAGCGTCCGAAGACGCCCGGCGTCGGCTTCGAGGATGACACCTGGACCGGCTCGGTGCTCCCCTACATCGTGGTCGTGATCGACGAGCTTGCGGACCTCATGATGACGGTGCAGGGCGAGGTCGAAACACCGCTCGCCATGCTCGCGCAGAAGGCGCGCGCGATCGGCATCCATCTGATCCTCGCGACGCAGCGGCCGAGCGTGAACGTGATCACGGGGCTGATCAAGGCGAACTTTCCGAGCCGGATCGCGTTCCGCGTGGCATCGCAGGTGGACAGTCGCACGATCCTCGACGGCGTCGGCGCCGAGGCCCTGCTCGGGAACGGCGACATGCTGTTCATTCCGCCGGGCAAGTCGGAGCCAGCGCGGCTCCAGGGCGCGTTCATCTCCAGCGAGGACACGGAGAACCTGACGCGCTGGTACGAGGAACGACGCGAGGAGCGTCGGGCGCGGTTCGAGGCCGAAGGGCTCTTTCCCGAGGAGCCGGTGCAGTCGGAGCCGGACATCCTCGAGACGGTGCGCCAGCGCGAGTTACTGGAGAGCGGGCAGGCGGACCCGGACGGCGAGGAGCCGGGCGACCGCGACAAGCTGTTCCGCGAGGCGGCCGAGGTGGTGATCCAGCATCAGCAGGGCTCGACGTCGCTGCTCCAGCGGCGGCTGAAAGTCGGCTACGGCCGGGCAGCGCGGATCATAGATCAGCTCCACGCGGCCGGAGTGCTCGGGCCGCCGGACGGATCCAAGCCCCGCGACGTGCTGGCGGGACTCGAGGATCTCGATCGAATTTGCGGGCCGAGGTGAGAGAGTCCGATGGGGGGCGAGGGGAGAGGAGTGGTCAGCGATCGGTGTGCCAGTACTGAGTCACCAGTCTGGTCACGCCGGTACTGAGTCACCAGACCGGTACCTCAGTACCGGTTCGCTGAGCACCGAGCACTTCCATCCCCTCTCCCTTTCGAGGGAGTGATCAGTTCAGGTTGACATTCAGGATTGGGAGCAGCCTCAGTCCTGGCGGGTTGTTCCCGGCGTAGTTGATCAGCCCGATCTGCACGCCGTGGAGGTACCGGGCGATGTTCACGATGCCGACGGACAGGCCGCGCATCTCGCCCTTCACGTGGTGGACGCCGCCGATCGCCACGCCGCGGAAGTAACCCGTCTCCTCGATGCGCAGGTAGCCCGGCACGATCGCGAGTCCCTCGAACTCCTCGCTGCCCGCCGCGAGCGCCGCGATGACTCCCTCGATCCTCGGTGCCCCGACTCCGGGGGCAATGCTGACCCAGCGCAGAGTTCCGCCCGACCCGATGCCGGCACCCGCGATGTTGAGTCCGGTCACGTCACCGCCCGCGCCGATCCCGACTCCGGCGATCGAGATGCCGGAGAGAGTGCCGCCTGCGCCGACGCCAATGCCGCCGATCAGGATGCCCGACACGTTGCCACCGGCGCCGACGCCCGCGCCGCCGATGGCGAGTCCTTGCAGGTCGCCGCCGCTGCCGACGCCGAGCCCGCCGAAAGCGATGCCCGAAACCCCTTCGCCGGCACCCACGCCCAGCAGGCCGATCGCCGCGCCCCGGACGCGCCCTCCCGCCCCGGCGCCGAGCCCGCCGAAGATCAGCCCTTCGACGTCGCCACCGGCGCCGACCCCGAGCCCGCCGGCCACGATGCCGCGGACCGATCCACCCGCCCCGGCACCCAGACCACCGATCATGATCC
>CAYLPM010000512.1:0-2052 GCA_964385525.1 uncultured Gemmatimonadaceae bacterium | reverse complement strand
GCCGGAACCGGGGAAGCCTGAACCGGGGAAGCCGGACCAAGCGAAGCCGGCGAGCTCGGGACCGCCGGCGTCTGACGCGAAACCGGACGGCAAGGCACCTCCGAAAGGGAAGACAACGCCGCCCGCCAAGCCTGATGCGTCTACCGACTCGTCGTCGACCTCGGCTCCGACCAAGGGCAAGTCAGCACCGCCCGCCAAGGGTGGACGACCGCCCGCAGCGTAGTCGCTCGGCGACAATCGATCCACGACGAGGGCCTCTCTCCCCGAGAGGCCTTCGTCGCGTCCGACTCACGGCCCATCCGACCGTGCGCCGGCGTCCGTGCGCCAGGAGCGAGGGTGGGTCGCGTCGCGCGCGGTCAGCCATTGCGCGAGCGTGAGGCGACTCCGCTCACCTCTCCGCGCGAGCGAGCAGCCGGGCAAACTCCCGGACGCCCTCAACGCCCACGACATCCCTCGCCATCAGCGGCACCCTGACTCGCGGCATCCCGGAAAATTCCCGCTCCACCTGCGCGAGATACTCGCTCTCCTGCGCGCGCCGACTCTCCAGAAACTCCCCCAGCGGACGATCCGGCAACACCCGGTTGACCACGATCCCCGCTACCGGCACCCGGTGCTGCCGCAGCACTTCGAGCGCCTTCACGCTCTCGAGGATCGGCAGCTTCTCCGGTATCAGCACCAGCACGAACGCCGTCGCCGCAGCATCGAGCAGCAGCCGCCGAGCCCGCGCGAACTTCCGACGTCGCTCGAGCAGGATCTCGCGAATGCGACGGCTACGGTCGTCGACCGGTGTCTCGTCCACCTGATCGATCATCGAGAGCTCGTCGCCGGCCGCTCCCACCGATCTGACGAGCCCTCCTGAATCACGACCCTCGCGCCCACCCCCACCCCCACCCCCACCCCGCTCCCCGCGCCCGCCCAACCTTGCCAGCGCCCGACCCACCGAATCCGACCGCTCCCGCCCCCGGAGCAGCCCGTCCGTCCACGCCGCCATGATCTCCGGCAACGCGAGCAGCCGCAGCGTGTGCCCCGTCGGCGCGGTATCGAAAATCACGCGATCGTACCGTTCGAGCCCCTCGTCCATCACCGCGGCCACGCGATCCATCAGGGCGGCCTCCTCCGCGCCCGGCGACTGCCG
The DNA here is from genome assembly GCA_964385525.1 of uncultured Gemmatimonadaceae bacterium. Taxonomy (GTDB): domain Bacteria; phylum Gemmatimonadota; class Gemmatimonadetes; order Gemmatimonadales; family Gemmatimonadaceae; genus DATKCV01. The sequence goes on along the minus strand of CAYLPM010000512.1, from coordinate 917 downwards.
CGTCAGCTCCATCTGCCGCTCGATCTCCGAATACATCGCCGCCGGCACGAACGAGCGCATCGTGCCCTGCACGCGCGCCAGATACCGCTCGACCTCCGCCTCAGGATCTATCTCGAGCGCCCAAAGCCCGGGCAGGACCTCCTTTTCCGTGTCGTCGAGCCGGATGTCGAAGAGATCGCCCAAAGAATGCGCCGGGTCGGTGGAGACGAGGAGCACACGCTCGCCTCCCTCCGCCATTCCGAGCGCGAGCGCCGACGCGATGGTCGTCTTGCCGACGCCTCCCTTGCCGCCGACGAACAGGAGTCGACGCCCCTGCAGCGGGAGAGTGGCGAACGCGGCTCTCGGGCCGGGGCTTCTCGCAGGCGACACCTTCATGCGTCAACCTGCCTGGCACCCTCGGCCTCGACAAGTGGGGGCAGGCTCGGCCACGACCGAGTCCTGCCCCTCCCCTCATCGGTTCCACTCCGCACTCCCCCCGCTCGGCTCCGCTCGCCCACTAGCCCCATCGCGCCCCACGCTGCACGTTACGCCCGCACCGTCGATCGGTACCATCCCCGAGCCGCCGAAAGGCGCATTTCATTGCGGCGCGCCCGGCGCGCCCGGCGTGTCCGCCTATCCGCGTCTCCCGCCCGACTCTCCCTCTCCCTCCTGATTCCGGCGATTCCGACTGATGAGCGCGATCATTCTCATGGTGTGCGGGCTTGGAGCCTTCGTCGTGGGCTACCTCCTGTACGCGAAGTTCATCTCCGAGCGCGTCTTCCGGCTCGACTCCTCCGTCCGCACGCCCGCGCACGCGCAGGAAGACGGCGTCGACTTCGTGCCAACCAACCGTTACGTGCTCTGGGGCCACCACTTCACCTCCGTCGCCGGTGCGGCGCCGATCGTCGGACCAGCCATCGCCGTCGTATGGGGGTGGC
>CAYLPM010000511.1:0-7356 GCA_964385525.1 uncultured Gemmatimonadaceae bacterium | reverse complement strand
GGGCGCCGCGAGCCGGCGAAGATCGCGCCGAGGTCGGCGAGTCGACGACCACCGCCCGGATAGCCGTACGTCTGGCCGACGCGCCCGCGGTGCGAGCGCGAGGTGATCACGACCGGCTTCTCCTCCGCCATCCATCGCTCGATGCCGGGGACCATCGTCGGCGGAACGTTCCCGCGACCGAGCGCGGCAATGACGAGGCCGCGGGCGTCGGCGCGTGAGGCGTCGATCAGCCGGGCATCGGCGCCGGCGTGCGCATACACGATGTCGACGGGCGTGGCCGGCGCGACCGGCGACAGCACGCTCGGCGCTTTCGGGAGCGAGCGACGGAAGATGACGCGACCATCATCGATGATGCCCACGGGTCCGAGCCCGGGGCTCTCGAAGGCGTCGAGCAGGTGCGTGTGAACCTTGGTGACGTCCTCGCCGGCAAAGACGCGGCCGCCGATCACGACGACGACGCCATGGCTACGCGCCTCCTCGCTCGCCGCGGTGTGCACCGCATCGACCAGGTTCGACGGACCGTCCCATCCCAGATGACTGGCCGCGCGCATCGCGCCGGTGAAGACTACCGGCTTCCCGGTGCGCAGCGAGCGGGTGCACAGATAGGCCGACTCTTCCAGCGAATCGGTGCCGTGCGTGACCACCACGCCGTCGATCTCGGGACGAGCCAGATGGTGCGCGATCCGGTTGCGAAGCGCCCACATGCGCTCGACCGACATGTGCGGTCCGGGATACGCTCCCCACTCCTCGATCTCGAGCCGTGCGACCTCCTCGATCCCCGGCGCCGAGGCGAGGATCTCGCGCCCGCTCAACGCCGGCACGGCGCCCCCGAGTGCCGCGTCGTGGCGCATCCCGATCGTGCCGCCGGTGAAGAGGAGGACGATCATGCTCCCCCGCCACCGCGGGTCATCCGCAAAGCACCGATCCTCCGTTGACGTTGAGCACCTCGCCCGTGATGTGGCGGGCGAGCGGTGAGCACAGAAAGACCGTCGGACCGGCGATGTCCTTTGCCGTGGCCACGCGGCGGATCGGAATCGTCGCCGCGATGCGCTCGCGCCCGCCGTCGGCGAAGACCGGCTCGCACATGTCGGTATCGACCCACCCCGGCGCGACGCAGTTCACCGTGATGTCGCGCGGCGCCAGCTCGATGCACAGCGACTTCACGAACGAGATCATCGCGCCCTTGCTCGCGGCGTAGTCCGCGTGGAACGCCTCGCCGCGCTGGCCGGCGGTGCTCGAGATCAGCACGATCCGGCCGCCCGGCCCCATGATGCGCGCGGCGGCGCGGGTGAGGAAGAAGATCGCGTCGACGTTCTCGAGCATCGTGCGGCGCCAGCGTTCGTCTCCCATCTCGGCGACCGGCACATCCTCGGGCGGCCAGATGCCGGCATTCCCCACGAGTATGTCCAGTCCGCCGAACTCGCGCACCGCCCGATCGATCAGCCCTTCCGCGCCCTCGCGCGTCGACAGATCTCCCGCGTGGGCGAATCCGCGGACGCCGCACGCCGCGATCAACTTCACCACCTCCGCCGCCGCTTCCTTCCGGCTGCGATACCCGACGCCCACGTCCGCGCCGCTCTCCGCGAGCATCACCGCCGTGGCCGCCCCGATCCCGCGCGACCCGCCGGTGACGAGGGCGCGACTGCCTCGGAGGGAGATCACGGGGCTGGTACCCGCGCTGGCGCGCGAGCACCGCGTACTGCGCACTGCTCGAGTGATTGGACCACGGTCTCCCGCGCGTTGCGGGCAACTTCTCCTCGGCTGGCGCCGTACGCAGCCCGCGCCACGAGGCTCACAGCTCCTTCTCGATGATCTCGCATATCAGATGCTCGATGCACAGGTGGATCTCCTGGGCGCGGTCCGTACGGGTGGTGGGGACGATCACGTTGTGGTCGGCGAGGGTGCGAAGGGCGCCGCCGTCCTTGGCCGAGAAGGCGAGGACGGCGATCTGCCTGCCTCGCGCGGTCTCGGCGGCGCGCAGCACGTTGGGTGAGTCGCCGCTGGTGGAATGAATGATCAACAGGTCGCCCGGCTTGCCGAGCGCTTCGATCTGCCGCGCAAAGACCTGGTCGAAGCCGAGGTCGTTCCCGGCCGCGGTCAGGAGCGACGTGTCCGTCGTCAGCGCGATCGCCGGACAGGCGCGACGGTTCCGCATGTACCGCACGACGTACTCCGTCGCCATGTGCTGCGCGTCGGCGGCGCTGCCCCCGTTGCCGCAGAACAGGAGCGTCCCTCCTCTCGCCACCGTCTCCCGCACCATCGCGAGCGCCCGCTCGATCGCCGGCGCGAGCTCCTCGGCGGTACGGATCGCGGTTGCCGACAACTCCAGGAGCGCGGACGTGATCGCCGACGGACGACCCGGCGTCTGACGATCTGCCGACGCCCCCGACGCGGCCCGGGACTTTCCATTCATCGCAGACTCCGCTTCCCGAAGACCAACTCCTTCAGGCGGCCGAACATCCCTTGTCTGAACACGACCGGCGCGACCGGTACCGGCGCTTCGTCGGTCAGGAGTCGTCCCGGGTTCACCGACGTGAGCAGGTGTGCCTGTTCGTCTGCTCCCACCTCCTCCAGCCACAGCTTCGCGGCGAGCAGGGTGCGGCCATCGCCATGATTGTCGCTCGCGATGCAGTCCACCAGCCCTTGCTCGAGCATCGCGCGCGCCAGCGCCGACACCGGCTCGGCCGCGAGCAGTCCCACCGCGTCGAGCTGAATCGCCGCGCCGGCGTCGCGCCATTGTCTGATGTGCGCCGGGGTGCAGCCCCAGTATCGCTCGGGGTGCGCGAGGACCGGAATGACGCCGCTGGCGTGCAGGCGATACAGTTCGTCGGCCGCGCCGGGCGGAATCGCCGTACGCGGAAATTCGACCAGTATCGCGCGCGAGCCTCCGAGCGCGAGCTCCGGCGCCGAGAGATCCACGCCGGGCCGGTCGAGCATGATCTCCCATCCGAGCTCGAGTCGTGGCGCGGGGGGCGCGGCGGCGACGAGCTCGCGGAGGATCTCACGATGCCGCTCGTACGGCGCGCTGTCGGCGGCCGAGGCATCGAGGTGCGGCGTGCACACGAGCACGTCCACCCCCTGCGTCTGGAACCGCTCCAGGACGGCCACAGATGTCTCGATGGATCGCGCGCCATCGTCCACGCCCGGCAGGAGGTGCGAGTGGATGTCGATCACGCGCCCGCCGCCGTCGCCAGCGCGCCGATGTCGCGCACGCCGTCGCCATGCTCGAGCACCGTCCCCACGACGACGAAATCGGCCCCGGCCGCCCGCGCGCGCCGCACCGCGTCCACGGTCCGCAGGCCGCCGCCCACGAACAGCGGACCCGGCGTCGCGACCCGGGCAGCGCGGAGCAGCACGTCGCTCACCGGCTTGCGCGCACCGCTGCCCGCATCGAGGTATGCGGCGCGCATCCCGATGTGCATCGCCGCGCGCACGTGCGCCGCCACCAGCTCCGGCTTGTCCGAGGGCAGCGGCCGGGTCTGACTGACCGCCTCCACCGACGTGACGTGACCGCCGTCGATCAGACAGTAGGCCGTGCTGATCACCTCGATCGCGCGATGTCGCTCGAGGAAGGGTACCGCGCGCACGTGCTCATCGATCAGGTATTGCGGGTTGCGTCCCGACACGAGACTCAGGAGCAGGATCGCATCGACATCGGCGATGAGCTGCGACGCGGTGCCCGGAAATTGGATGATCGGCACTTCGCCCCGCGCGCCGTCGCGCATGGCGCGGGCGACCAGACCGGCCCCGGCATCGTTGCCGAAGCTGTTACCCACGAGCAGCAGCGCGGCGCCCTCCGCCGCGGCCCGGCCGGCGAGCACACGGGCCTCCTCGGCCGAGGTGCGGCCCGGGTCGATGAGGACGGCGAGTCCGGCGCGGCCGGCGAGGACGCCGACTCCGGCGCGGCCAGTCGGCGCGCGGCCCTCCCTGGATGCACCCGCGAGCTTGTCACGATCGGCCGGTGCGCGGTCATCACTGGATGCGCCCGCGGGCAGGCGCGCATCGTACGTCATCGGCCGTCGTCTCCCGGGACCATCGCCGCGATGCGCGACATCGCCGTCATGGCGCGGGATTCCAGTCGCGGAAGCTCCTCACCCGCGGCCTCGAAGGCGTAGGTGACCAGCGCGTCCGCCGCGAGCAGATCGAGCGCCGCCTCGCGCGAGGCCGCCGGCGCATCGAGCAGCCCGGCCAGGAGTCGCTCGGCGCCGGCGAGGCAGCGCTCGGGAATCTCATCGAGCGGAGCCTCGCGATCGGCGTCGAGCACGGCGCGCAGCCGCGTCGCGAGCGCCGGCGGCGGCGCCGGCGTACGGCTCTCGAGCCACGCACCGAGCGTCACGGGCGCGACTCCCCGAGTCGTCGCCGGATGATCGCCGGAGCCTGTGCCAGCGCCTCCGGAAGCCGTGCCGCGTCCGGAATGCCGGCCTGCGCCATGTGCGGCTTCCCGCCCCCGCGCCCGCCCACCGCGGCCGCGAGGTCCTTCACGATCGCGTCCGCGCTCACGCCGCGTTCCCGCAGATCGTCCGTCACCACCACGAGCAGCGTGTTCTTCCCGTCGGCGAAGCTCGCCGCGAGGACGCCGACACCGGAGCCCAGACGCTCGCGCAGTGCGTCGCCCAGCGCCTGCAGCTCCTTGACGTCGGCGGCCTCGACGAGCGAGGCGACGATGCGGACGCCGCTCTCCTTCGTCGCGCCGGCGACTAGCGACTGCACCTGATCGCCGCCGCCGCTGCGCATGGCTCCGTCCAGCCGGCGCTCCAACGCTCGCCGCTCCTCGAGCACGCTCTGCACCCGCTTCGGTACGGCCTCCAGCGGCGACTTCACGAGCTCGGCCACCTGCGCGAGCGCGCGCTCGCGCTCGCGCATCAGCGCGTACGCGTGCGGTCCCGTCACCGCTTCGATGCGACGCACGCCGGCGGCGGCACCGGTCTCGCTCACGATGCGGAAGAGGCCGATGTGCGCAGTGTTGCGCACGTGCGTGCCGCCGCACAGCTCCACGGAGAACCCCTTGATGCTCACGACGCGCACCACGTCCCCGTACTTCTCGCCGAACAGGGCCATCGCTCCCTTCGCGATCGCCTCCTTGTAGGGCAGCTGCTCGAAGCGCACCTCGACGCCCGCCCAGATCTCCCGGTTCACGATCGACTCGATTTGCTCGAGCGCTTCCGGTTTCACGGGACCGTGATGTGTGAAGTCGAAGCGCAGGCGGTCGGGGGCGACGAGCGAACCGGCCTGGTGCACGTGCTCGCCGAGCACCTCGCGCAGCGCGGCGTGCAGCAGGTGCGTCGCGGTATGATGGCGCTCGGTGTCCCGCCGCTGGTCGCTCGGCACACGCGCGAGCACTCGGCCGAACTTCGGCTCGCCGGTGAGTGCTCCTACGGCTGCGATGCGACCGTCGATCTTCCGCACATCGTCCACATCGACCCGCCACCCCTCACCGAGAATCTCGCCACGATCGGAGATCTGCCCGCCCGACTCGGCGTAGAACGGGGTCTCGCGCAGCATGACGGCGATGCGTCCTTGCGGCAGGTGGCGCACCGCCGTCACCTGCGTGTCGATCTCGACCACATCATAGCCGACGAAGGCAACGTCATCCGCGTCCGCCGAACCGCTCGAGGCGGCGCCGTTCCGCTCCCACTGCGAGAGGTCGGCCAGCTCGTCGCTCGCCACGCCGATCTTCTTCCCCTTGCGCTCTGCCTTCGACTGCGCGCGCTGCGCCTCGAGCGCGCGCTCGAACCCGGCGATGTCGATCGTGTAGCCGCGCTCGCGCGCCATCAGCTCCGTCAGATCGATCGGGAAGCCGAACGTGTCGTAGAGCTTGAAGGCATCCTCGCCGCTGATCGTCCCGCGCAGCGCGGTGGATCCCTGCGTCGACGCCGGTGGCGCGAGCTGCTCGAACCGCTGCATTCCGTCGCCGATCGTCGCCAGGAAGCGCACCTCCTCGGCCTCCGTCGTGCCGAGAATGTGGGTGCGCCGCTGGCGAAGCTCCGGATAGACGTCGCCCATCGTGTCGATGACGCGGGCGACCACGACGTGCAGCGTCGGCTCCGTGCGACCGAGCAGCCATGCGTGGCGGACGGCGCGGCGGAGAATGCGGCGCAGCACATAGCCGCGGCCATCGTTGGCCGGATAGACGCCGTCGGCCAGCAGGAACGCCACTGCCCGCGCATGGTCCGCGAGGACGCGAAAGGACGCCGGATCGACCGCGTTGCCGATCGTGCGCGTGCCGCCGCCGGCGAGGCGAGCGACGACGCCCGTGCGCGGCGTCTCGTCCTCCCTGCCCCAGTAGTCGATGCCGACCGTCTCCTCGACGGTCTCGATGAGCGGCCGGAAAAGGTCCGTGTGGAAGTTGTTGGTCACGCCCTGCAGCACGGCCGCGATGCGCTCGAGCCCCGCGCCGGTATCGACGGACGGCTTCGGCAGCGGCACCAGCGTGCCATCCGCCTGCCGGTCGAACTGCATGAAGACGAGATTCCAGATCTCGAGGAATCGGCCGGCCTCGGCCCCCTCGACGAACGCCTCCAGCGAAAACTCCTTGCGCGCGGTGTCCGTCCACTCGCCCGATGCGTCCGCCGGCAGCGCCCAGTCGCGCGCGACGTGCGCGAGATCGACGTAGATCTCCGAGCACGGGCCGCAGGGACCGGTGTCCGCCATCTGCCAGAAGTTGTCGCGATCGCCGAGCGAGTAGATGCGCTCGTCCGGCAGGCCGGCGACCTCGCGCCAGAGCGTGCGCGCCCCGTCGTCCGTGTGGTGCACGGTTACGCGCAGCAGCGCGGGGTCGATGCCCAGCTCCCCGGTCACGTACTCCCACGCGAACGCGATCGCGTCGCGCTTGAAGTAGTCGCCAAACGAGAAGTTTCCGAGCATCTCGAAGAACGTGTGGTGCCGGGCGGTGTGGCCGACCTGCTCGAGGTCGTTGTGCTTGCCGCCTGCGCGCACGCACTTCTGCGACGTCGTCGCGCGCCGGCCGAACCCTGGCTCCTCGGCGCCGAGGAAGATCTTCTTGAACTGCACCATCCCGGCGTTGGTGAACAGCAGAGTGGGATCGTCACCCGGCACGAGCGAGGAGCTCGGGCGGATGGCGTGCCCCTGCCGCTGGAAGTAGCCGAGAAAGCGCGAGCGGATTTCCGAGGAGTCCATAGCCGCTGAATATACGGACGTCTCGGCAAGCCGCTCAAGCACATGCGTCATCCGCGAGCGATCTTCGCCTCGCCCTCGCTCAGCCGACGGACCGGCTCAGACGCTCGCATCGTCCTGCGTCGAGGCGTCGAGCACCTCGTCGAGCGCGCGGCGAATTGCGTCCGGATCGTATCCCCGCCGGGAGAGAAAGCCGTACAGCCGTCGTCGCCGGGTGGGCGC
>CAYLPM010000510.1:0-7026 GCA_964385525.1 uncultured Gemmatimonadaceae bacterium | reverse complement strand
GCGGGACGCGCATCGTCGCGAAGTATCCGGGCGACACCTCGCGGTGCACCACCTCGGCGCCAAAGCGGTCCGGAGGCCAGCCCTGGGCCGAGAACTGACTCGACCAGCTCGGCTCCGACAGCGGGAGCTTTCGCACGACGGCCGCGTGCTCCACGCCTGGGAGCGCACGGGCGCGGCGAACGAGCTCCTCCCAGAACGCGTCGAGCTTCTCGCCGCTGTCGTAGCGCGCGCCGGGCAGCACCAGCGACGCCGCCAGCACGCCGCCGGCGTCGAAGCCCGGATCCACCTGCTGCAACGTCCAGTAGCTGCGCACGAGCAGGCCCGCCCCTACCGTGAGGACGAGTGCGAGCGCCACCTCGGCCACGACGAGCGTGCTTCCCCACCGACGCATGCGAGTGCCGCCGGTCCCCGTGCGTCCTCCCTCGCGCAGCGCCTCCGCGGGCACACGACGCCCGCTCCAGAGCGTGGGGGCGACGCCGAACAGGAGGCCGCACATCGTCGTGACGGCGAGCACGAAGAGCAGCACGCGCCAGTCCATCGGCACGTCGCTCACGCGCAGCAGTCCGTGCGGCTGCAAGGCCGCCAGCGCCTGCGTGCCGAGCCAGCCGAGCGCGAGACCGGCCGCGCCGCCGGCCGCCGCGAGCACCAGGCTCTCGGTGATCGACTGTCGCACGAGGCGGAGTCGGCCGGCGCCGAGCACCAGCCGCAGCGCCGAGTCGCGTTCGCGCCCCGCCGCGGCGGCGAGCAGCAGGTTGCCGACGTTGACACACGCGATGAGGAGCAGGATGGCCACGGCGCCGAGCAGCACGAGGAGCGGGGTGCGCGTGCCGCCGACGAGGAACTCGTGCAACGGCGTGAGTCCGGCGCCCATGCGCGTGTTCGTCTCCGGGTACTCCTCCATCAGCCGCGCGGCCACCTGCTGCAGCTCGGCGTTCGCCTGCGCCGGTGTGACACCGGGTTCGAGCCGCGCGACCGCGCGCAGCCAGTGCGCGCGCCGGAAGGAGGCGAAGCTCCTCGCCTCCGGATTCCAGCGCACGGGCAGCCAGACATCGACCTCGCGGGGGAACGCGAAGCCGGGCGACATGACGCCGACGACGCGCGTCGCCTGGCCATCGAGCTGGATCGTCGCGCCGATCGCGGCGGAGTCGCCGCCAAGATGATCGCGCCAGGCGTCGTGGCTCAGCACCACGACACGCTCGGCGGTGGACCACGTCTCTTCGTCGCGCAGCGCGCGGCCGTCCCTGGCGCGGACGCCCAGTACCTCGAAGAAGTTGCCGGTGACGAGCGCCGCACGGAGCACGCGCGGGTCACCCTCGCCCGTGAGCGTGGCCTCCTCCTCGAACTCGGCGTAGGCGGCCACGTCCTGGAACGCGCCCACGCGCTCGCGCCAGTCGAGCATGTTGGACGCCGCGACGCTCTGCTGATACCAGCCGTGGTCGGGATTCTCCTCCCACACCATCACGAGCCGGTCCGGCTCTAGGAACGGCAGGGGGCGGAGGATGACGGCATTGACGACGGAGAAGATCGCCGTGGTCGCGCCGATGCCGAGGGCGAGCGTGAGCATCGCCGCGCCGCTCACGGCCGGGCGGCGGGCGAGCGCCCGGAGCGCGATGCGGACGTCTCGGCGCGTCTCCTCGATCCATCGGGCGCTGCGCGTTTCGCGGTGCGCCTCGCGCGCCTGGGTGACGCCGCCGAAGGCGAGCACCGCGCGACGGCGCGCTTCGTCGGCCGGGAGACCGAGACGTCGATACTTCTCCGTCTCGAGCTCGAGGTGCAGGCGGATCTCGTCGTCGAGATCCCGATCGGCGGCGGCAGGGCTGAGCAGCGCGCGCAGCCGCACGGCGAGCCCTCTGAACATTCCCATCGTGGCTTCTCCCTGGATGCCCGGCGTCAAACGCTTCGCAGGATCAGCTCGACCGCATCCACGTAGCGACGCCAGCTCCTGATCTCGTCGCCGAGCGCGCGCTTGCCGGCGGCGGTGAGGCGGTAGTATTTCGCCCGCCGGTTGTTCTCGGTGGTGCGCCACTCGCTCTCGATCCAGCCCCGCTGCTCGAGCCGCTGGAGCGCGGGGTAGAGCGAGCCCTGGTTCACGTCCAGCACGTCCTCGGAGAGCTGCTGGATGCGCTGGCTGATCCCCCATCCGTGGAGCGGGGCGAGCGTCAGAGTGCGCAGGACGAGCAGGTCGAGCGTGCCGCGCAGGACGTCGTTCGGTGGTTGCACCTCGGCTCCTCTTGGGTTCCGACAGGAGGGTACCACGACTCCTGTCGGAATGCAAGAGGAGCTTCTCCATGGGCGCCGGTCGGTTCCGAGAAGCGCGGGAGATGGACTCTCCCCGCCGCCGACGCGGAGCACGTACCGGCGAGTGGAAAGAACCTCCAGGAGCCTTGCGGGAGATCAGTCCGAGGGTCCCGCCAGCGCGTTCTCGAGCCGCTCGCGCCGGGACCGGCTCAGCGGCACGCGCTCGCCGTTCCCGAGCACGATCAAGTGGCGGTTCCGGTAGTCGGGCCGCAGCTCGCGCACCCGCCGCAGGTTCACGATCGCCGAGCGGTGCACGCGCATGAAGTGCGCGGGATCGAGCCGCCGCTCGAGGCTCGCCAGCGTCTCGTTCACCAGGTGCACCTTGCCGCCGGCGTGGACTTTCACGAAGTAGTCGGCGCCCTCGATCCAGTCGATCTCGTCGACGGGCTGAAAGAAGACGACGCCCGCGTTCTTCACGATGATGCGGGTGACGGAGTGCGCTTCACGTGCGGCGTACTGCTCCAGCAGGGCGTGGAGCCGCTGGTCCACCGTGCCGCCGCGCGTCTGCCGGACCTGCTGCCTGGCGCGCGCGAGCACCGTCCGGAAGCGGTCGTCGTCGAACGGCTTGAGCAGGTAGTCCAGCGCCTGCGCCTCGAACGCTCGCAGCGCGAAGGCATCGTGGGCCGTGACGAACACGATGACGGGCATGGCACCTGCGCCGACGGCCGAGATCACCTCGAAGCCGTCGAGCTCCGGCATCTGCACATCGAGGAACAGGAGGTCGGGGCGCAACTCCTCGATCAGCCGCACAGCGTCCGCGCCGTTGCCCGCCTCGCCGATGATCTCGATGTCGGGCGCCTGCTCCAGCAGGCGCCGCACGCCGCGGCGGGCGACAGGCTCGTCGTCGACGATCAGCGTACGGATCACGTTCGCCACGGGAGCTCCACGACGGCGGCGACGATGCCGCCGGGCCTGTTCTCGAGGCGCAGCGATGCGGCATCGGCATACAGATGGAAGAGCCTCGAGGCGGTGTTGCGGAGCCCGATCCCGGCGGCGTTCGCGCCATCGAAATCGGGCGCCAGCGGCTCGCCCTCGTTCAGGACCTCCAGCCGCAAGTGGTCGTTCACTCGCTCCGCACGCAGCTCCAGGCGACCCACCTCCGCTCGCCGCGCGATGCCGTGGCGGATCGCGTTCTCGACCAGCGGCTGCAGGAGCAGGTTCGGCACGAGCGCGTCGCGCACCGTGTCCGGGACGTCCACGTACGTCCGCAGACGGTCACTGAAGCGCGCGCCCTCGATCTCGAGATAGCGTTCGACGTACTCCATCTCCATGCGCAGCGGGACTTCCGGAGCGCGTCCCTCCTCCAGCATGTGTCGCAGGAGCTCGGAGAGCCGAGCGATCATCCGCACCGACGTCTGCGCGTCGCCATCGCGCACGTGCATCGAGATCGTGTTGAGCGTGTTGAACAGGAAGTGCGGGTTCAGCTGGTTGCGCAATGCCTGAAGTCGGGCGTCGCTGAGCTGCGCCTCGAGCCGCGCCGCGTGCACGTCGCGCTCCTGGAGGCGCTGCTGATACGCGAGTACGAAACCGACGCTGGCGAGCGCCGCGTAGAAGATGAGACTCAGCGGCATCCACACCAGCACCCCTTCCAGCCACGTCGACAGGAGCTCGGTGCCCGGTTGCACGTCGCCGAACACGAAGAAGAGGACGATGCTGACCGTCGCATAGAAGACGCCGATTGCCAGCGCGGTCGCGAGGTGGGCGCGCGCGTCGCGCGCGCGGTACGGCGCCTCCAGCGGATGCCGGCGCGCCTGGGCGAGAACGAGCGGTGTCAGGAGCGCCCAGATCAACCACGGCAGCGACTCCGTCAGCATCACCTGGGCGACCGTCCTGCCCTCGCGCATCGCCGGGATCGCGAACAGCAGCGCGGGGATGCTCCACAGCGCGAACGCGATCGCCCACTGGCGACGAAGACCTGGTTTCACGAGCGGAATAGGCCGCTCCACGCGGGCGAATGCAACCGCGAACGGCGCCCGCCGACGGCGCTTCGCCGGCCGGACGCGCCACCTCGCCCGCACCGGGCGCCACTCACGGGACCGCAGTCGCGGTTCACGGGTTCGCGCACGACAGGCCGGCTGCGTGGCGGCAGCTTCGAGTCCGGACCCCTGACCCGGAGAGATCACAGTGAGAGCGTTCATCACAGCGGTATTGCTCACCCCCGCCGCCCTCCAGGCGCAGACGCTGCCGGGCGGAAGTGACATCGACGACTCTAAGCTCGTGCCGGACACTTGGGAGGTGACCGTCACGCTGAAGCGCGACGGACGGGAAATGCGCGCCGGTTCGACGCGATACGAGCTGGCCGAGCTCCCCGGCGGGCGCTGGGCCTACATCACGCAGACCACTTCGCAGCTCGGCACCGCCACGGACACCTCGATCGCCCGACGCAGGACACTCGAACCGATCAGCCATCGGAGCCACGCCGTTCCGCGCACGCTGCTGCTCGAGTACGAGGGTCGAACCGTCACCGGACGACACATTCCGCGGGACAGCGCTGCGCGCGAGATCGCGCACGTGACGGAGCTGCCGACGTTCGATGCCGCGATGCTCGACGTCATCCTTCGCACGCTGCCCCTCGCCCCGGGCTACACTACCCGGCTGCCAATGTACATCGAGGCGGAGAACGGACTGACCTGGTTCGGCGTCACCGTGGTCGGCGACACGACCGTCGGCACCACCGACGCGTGGCAGGTAGAGGTCGCGGTCACCGAGTACGCCGTCTCCTACCTGCTCGCGAAGGACGATCACCGCCTGCTCGCGGGGCGCGTGCAGTACCCCAACGGCGCCGTCGTGGAGATGACGCGGACGCCGACATCGCAGTGACGGTCCACCGGGGCGCGACCTCGTGATGCCGCGGCCGCTGGCGCATCGTCAACAACATCTGTCACATCGACGCAGCGCCCGTCGCCGTTGACCAACCCTTTCGCGGCACGTATCGTTGGCCCGCGCGACAGGGCGCACCCGTCCGCGGAAAGGGCCAAGCCCCCCTGAGCAGCACCGCAGGAAGGACATCGACCTTCTTTCAGCCCGGGCACGCGGACGACGGGCAAGCCATTGAAAGGGGGTCCCATGCAATCTCGCGAGCTTCCCGCGCGACCCAGTCTCGACCACCTCAAGGGCGAGGCCAAGGCACTGCGCGCCGCTTTTCTCCGCGGCGACTCGACGGCCGTCGAACGCGTGACGGCCGTCGTCGGTCCCGCGACGGCGCTGAAGCTGACGCAGGCGCAACGGGTGATCGCGCGCGAGTACGGATTTCCCACCTGGGCGAAGTTGCGGACGCACGTCTCGGCATCCCGCGGTGCCCAGGAGGCGATGGACGCCTTCCTCGCCGCCGTCGTGAATCACGACCGCGGCGGAGCGATCGACGCGCTGCACCTCGCACCATCGATCGCCACGACGAGTCTGCACGTTGCGTCCGTGCTCGGGCTCGACGCCGAGGTGCGCCGGATCCTCGCGCGTGATCCCGGCGCGGTGAAGGTGCGGACCGGCTCTCCGTCCGCGGACCCCCTCCTCTGGCTCTGCTACTCGCCGTTCCACGGGGAGACTCCGGAGCGCGACGAGGGACTCGCCGCCTGTGTCCGATTGCTGCTCGAGGCCGGCGCCGATCCCGAGTCCCGCGACGGACGGTACGGCGTCCCCGCACTATACGCGGTCACCGGCGTCAACAACGCGCCCCGCATCGCGCGCATGCTGCTCGATGCCGGCGCCTCGCCCAACGACGGCGAATCCGTCTTTCACGCGGCGGAGCGCTTCCATGTGGAGGCGCTCGAGCTTCTGCTCGAATACGACGCGGATCTGAACGCCACCGGTGACTGGGGGAACACGCCGCTCTACTTCCTGCTGCGCTACTGGGACGTCGCGGACATGCCCAATGTTCGCAAGGGACTGCGCTGGCTCCTCGACCACGGCGCCGATCCCGACGTGCGTTGCGGCAAGAACGAGCGTGAGAGCTCACTTCACGTGGCCGTACGACGTGGTCAGCAACCGGACATCGTGAAGCTGCTCCTCGATCACGGGGCCGATGTCGGTGCCCGCAGGGGTGACGGTCGCACCGCCTGGCTTCTGGCTCACCGCGGTGGCTTCGACCAGCTGGTGGCGCTGCTCGAGCAATCCGGCGCGGCACCCGACGCGCTGTCGGCTGCGGATGAGCTGATGGCGGCGTGCGGACGGGGTGACGCAGCGCAGGCTCGACGCCTCACGTCGCCAGAGCTCGTGGCCTCGCTCGAACCGGAGGACCTCCGACTTCTGCCGTCTGCTGCGTCCAGGGGACAGATCCAGATCGTCGTGGCATGCCTCGAGGCGGGGTTTCCCGTCGACACGCCGGACGAAACGGGTGCGACGGCGCTCCATCACGCGGCGATCCACGGCCGCGCCGAGATCGCAGCGGAGCTCCTCCGCCGCGGCGCGCAGCTCGGCATTCGCGATGGAGAACACAGGTCGACGCCCATCGGCTGGGCATGCTTCGGCGCCGACCACGTGTCGGATCCCGGAGGCGACTACGCGGAGACGGTCCGGGCACTCTTGCAGGGCGGAGCGCGCCATTCTGCCGACGATCACCAGCCCACGCATCCCGGCGTGCGCGAGATCCTGCGCGCGTACGCCCATGGCGAGTCGAGTCGATGACGGCCAGCCACTTCGCGGCACCCCTGTGGGTAGCCGTCAACATTGGCCCGGTGCGCCGGGCTCGCCCCGCTCACCGCGCTCTCCTGGCAACGCCCGACATCGAGCTGG
>CAYLPM010000509.1:0-4334 GCA_964385525.1 uncultured Gemmatimonadaceae bacterium | reverse complement strand
GTCGCGATCGGGATGACGCGCTTCATGCACACCGTGCTGTACGAAGTGACGCCGCACGATCCGGCCACGTTCGCGGCCGTGACCGTCGCGTTGCTGATGGTCGCCGTGGTGGGCTGCCTCGGCCCGGCCCGGCGCGCGAGTCGCATCAGCCCGATGTCAGCCCTTCGGGCAGAGTAGTGGAACGGCATTGAACCGCGGAGGATCGCAGAGGTCGGCGCGGAGGGTCGCAGAGGGCTGCACACCGAAGGAGCTCCCGACCGCCACGAGCCCGGAATGATTGGATGAACGACCTCGGGAAGCCTTTGCGTACCGAGGTCGTTTCCAAAAAGGTACTTGCAGGCTGTCGCAGGCAGACCTCGGGAAGCCATTGCGTCCCGGGGCGTTTCCAAGGCAGTCTTCCGGGCTCATCGCGGGCAGACCTCCGACCGGTGTGCCGTCCTCTGCGTTCCTCCGCGCCGTCCTCTGCGTCCCTCCGCGGTTCAATGTCGGGTGACCCCCGCGATTCGAGTCAGCTCGGCACGGCATCGCGACGAGCGACCAGTTGCGCCAGCCGTCGCTGCGCATCGCGCGTCCGCGGGTCCGGCTCGCCGCGATCGGCATCCGCGCCCGTGATGAGATTGCGGTTCGGCAGCGCCTCGAGCCGGCTTGCACAGTTGGCATCGAACTCGGGGGCGAAGCTGCCGGCTATCCCGGCGACCGCCTCCACCAGCCACGCGGGCGCTCGAAGCGGTCGCATGGCCGCCGTGAGCACTGGTGCGCTCGAGCGACCGCGCGTGACGCGGAGAACCGGAGAGGCAGACGCGCCGACGAGCACGCGCGCCGCGCGGTGCATCGGGCGCCGGCGCAGCGTGGCGCTGTGCAGACGGTTGAGCGACAGCGCGACTCGCGACAGCCGCCCGGAGAGCCGGTGCGACGCGAGGAGCGACGCCTCCGGCGGCGCCCAGCCGTGCACTTCGCGAAACGCATCCGCGAGGCACGCGACTGCGTCGGGCGCTACGCGGCCATCGCACCAGAATCCATCCAGGTTCGTGAAGCGCTCGAAGATCGCCACGTCGAGCCCGACCTCGAGCCGCATGTGCGTGATGAGATCCTCGGTCGAGCTCACGGGGCGCGAGCGGTCGCCATACACGTGCTCACCTCCCGCTTCGTTGAGGAGCGGGTGAATGGCCGCGTCCGCGAGTACGTGGGTCGCCCAACCGAGGGCGTAGGCGACCTGTCGAGGTGCCCGGGCCGCCGCGAGCAGAGCGCGCGCGAGGTCGGCGGATCGCACCAGATGCGCGAGCTCCGAGAACAGTCTCACGCCGCCGGGAAAGTATCCGATGTCCGGCGCCAGCGAGCCGTGGAGGAACGCGCGGACCGCGGCGGCATCCCGGGGATCGAACGGCGCGCTATCCGGGGTGGCGCGCCATCGCTCGAGCACCGTATGGACGAGCAGAAGATGTACGCCCGCGTTGGGCATGCGCGGAGCCTGCGTTGGCGGTCGAGGATTCTGCTCCGAGTCCTCGCGCGACGCAAGGCTCGTGCGGCGAGCTCGTCCGGCTACCGACCGCCCACGATGACCTGGATGTTGAAGTGGGGCGTCCCGAGCCTGACCATGAGCCGGATCCAGAGCGCCAGCATCATCTCCGTCCCACGCGAGGTGGTGATGTCGCCGAGGTCGATGATCTGCTCCGGACGCCACCCGAACCACGCGCCGAGCAGGGTGGCCACCCGCGCCTTGGCCGCCGCGTCGTTGCCGCTCGCGAAGATCTGGTGATCACCGGGGACGAGACCTGGATTCACCATCACGTCCATGTTGACCGTGTTGAGCGTCTTGACGACGAGTGCCTCGGGGAAGGCGGCCTGGATGCGCTCGCCGAGTGAATCGTCGTTCACGATCGTGAGCGTGGGCGGCATCCCCCTCGAGAAGTCGAGCGGGTTGGCGAGGTCGATGAGCAGCTTGCCGCGCAGGTGGTCGGCCCCGGTGGCGCGCAAGGCTTCGAGGGACTTGTCGCCCGCGGTGCAGTTGACGAGCACCTCACCGAACTGCGCGGCGTCCGCGAATGTACCGTGCGAGGCGCTCGCGCCGGCGGCTCTTGCCCACGCGGTTGCCTTCTCGTTCTCGCGGGTGCGCGAGCCCATGCGCACCTCATGGCCCTTCCGGATGAGGGCCGTCCCGAGCGTCGCGCCCACCCCGCCGCTGCCGATGATGCCGATCCGCATCTTGCCTCCGTCGCACTGTTGAGTGATCGTCCTCCTCCCATCGTCGCCCATCCGCGCCGAGCCACGCGGCTCCGCTCCGCCGAGACCCGATCGGCCTACGCCAGCTCTTCCGCCAGAATGCGGTCGAGGGTCTCCACGAGGCGATCGCCATCCGTCGCCGCGAACGGCATCGGCGGCCGGATCTTGATCACGTTGTGCGCCGGCCCGTCGGTGCCAAGGAGAATCCCTTCCTCGCGCATCCGGTCGGCGACGTACTCGGCCGCGCGGCCGGCGGGCTCGCGCGTCTCGCGATCGCGTACGAGCTCGACACCGAGAAAGAGTCCGGAGCCACGCACGTCGCCGACGAGCGGATGTCGATCGACGAACGGCGCCAGGGCCTCGAGCATGTGCCGGCCGACGCGCCACGCGTGCTCCTGCAGCCGTTCCTCGTGCAGAACATCCAGCACGGCGAGACCGATCGCGCACGACACGGTGTTCCCGCCGAACGTCGAGAAGTACTCCATGCCGTTCGCGAAGGAGTCGGCGATCCCGCGCGTGGTCACCACGGCGCCGATCGGATGGCCGTTGCCGAGCGGCTTGCCGAGCACGACGATGTCGGGGACGACGTCGTGCGCCTCGAAGGCCCAGAAGTGCGACCCCATGCGGCCCAGTCCCGTCTGCACCTCGTCCGCGATGCAGACGCCGCCGGCCTCGCGCACCGCGGCGTAGACATCGCGCAGATAGCCAGCCGGAAGCAGGATCTGGCCGCCGACGCTCGGACAGGTCTCGGCGATGAACGCCGCTGGAGCCCGGCCGCGCTCGCGCAGGTCCTCGAGGATCCCCCTCACGTGGCGTGCGTACTTCGCGCCGGCGTCCGGGTCATCACGACGATACTCGCCGCGAAAGAGATCGGGCAACGGCGCGACGTGCACCCAGTCCGGAGCGCCGCTGCCGCCCGGACCTGCGTGCTTGTACGGACTGATGTCGATCAGCGTCGTCGTGTTCCCGTGGTACGCCGCGTCGAGCACGATCAAGTCCCGCGCCCCGGTGTGCGCACGCGCCATCCGAAGCGCCAGCTCGTTGGCCTCGCTCGCGGAGTTGACGAAATACGCGACCTCGAGCGGCTCGGGGCACAGGGCGGCGAGTCGCTCGGCATACGCCAGGAGGAGGTCGCTCGCGTAGCGCGTATTCGTGTTCAGTACGGCCATCTGCGCCTGGCCCGCGGCGACGACGCGCGGATGAGCGTGTCCGACGTGCGGGACGTTGTTGTAGGCGTCGAGGTAGCGGCGTCCCTCGTCGTCGAACAACCATTGCATCCACCCACGGGCGACGCGCAGCGGCTCGCGGTAGGCGATGCTCAGATTGCGGCCGAGCCGTAGCGCGCGCCGGCCGAGATGATCCGCCAGCGCGGGCCGCGCGATCGGAAACCGTGCGGCGGGGATGCCGGTGAGCAGGTTGGGATCGGGCGACAGGCTCCGCCACACGCGGCGTTGACTCGCGGGCGCGACCCCGGGAAAGTCCGTGTCGAGCTCGAGGAGATCGGTGATGAGCTGCAGATGCAGATGCGGCGTCCATCCGACGTTCTCATCCGGTGTGCCGATCGTCGCGATGCGCTCACCGCCGGCAATCGCACCGCCGACCTGGAGCCCCTCCAGCGACGTCCGACTCAGATGGCCGTAGAGCGTGAAGAAAGGTGTCCCATCGTCGCACACGTGACGCAGGATGATGACCGGCCCGTAGTCCTGCAGGACGGCATTGTCCGCGAAGGCATGCACGGTGCCATCGAGCGGGGCGTGGACCGGCGTGCCCGCCGGCGCGAACAGATCGAGGCCGATGTGCACCGTTCGGCGCTCGGCGGCGGGCGCGTCGGGGCGCGCGAAGAAGTTCGCGGTGTAGAGCAGCCGGGGCTCGTCCCACCGCCCGACGCCCACGCGCGCGCCGCCCTCGCGCATCGCCTCGAACACGCGAGGGGTGAGGTGTCGCTCCGCGTTCCGCCGGTCGTCGCCGGACACGAGCGGGCTCCCGACGCTCAGGTCGAGCACGAGGGCCGGCTCGATCTGCAGGTTTACATCGGCAATGATCGGCGCGAAGCTGGTGGTGCGGGCCGCGAGCCACTCGCGTACTCCGCTGCTCGCGCGCACCGGCTCCAACCC
>CAYLPM010000508.1:0-8558 GCA_964385525.1 uncultured Gemmatimonadaceae bacterium | reverse complement strand
GGGTGCCCGGCGTGCAAGGGCACGGGATGGATGGAGATCCTCGGCTCCGGCATGGTGCATCCCGCCGTGCTGGAGGCCGCCGGCGTCGACAGCGAGCGCTACACCGGTTGGGCCTTCGGCATGGGGCCGGCTCGCATCGCGATGAACCGGTATCAGATTCCGCACATCCGCATCCTCTACGACTCCGACGTGCGGTTCCTCGAGCAGATGGGCACATGAACGCGTCGCACGAGTGGCTGAAGACGTTCGTCCCGCACGAGCTCACGCCGGCGCAGGTGCGTGATCTCATCACCGGCCGCGCCGCGACGGTGGATGAGATCGTCCCGCTGCGCGCGGACCTCTCGCCGTTCATCGTCGCGCGCGTCGTCGAGGCGGCCCGGCACCCCGATTCCGACCGCCTCTCGGTCACGAGGGTCGACGCCGGCGGCGGCGAGCTGCTCGATGTCGTCTGCGGCGCGCCCAATGTCGCGGCCGGAAAGCTGTACCCGTTCGCGCCCGTCGGCACCGTCATGCCCGGCGGCCTGACCATCGCGAAGCGGAAGATCCGCGGCGCCGTGTCGGCCGGCATGCTCTGTTCCGCCCGCGAGCTCGGCCTCGGCGCGGACGCCGACGGCATCCTCGAGCTGAGCGTCGACGTCCCGCCCGGCACGCCACTGCTTCAGGCGCTTCCGCTGGGCGACACGCGCATGGTCATCGACGTCATGCCGAACCGGCCCGACCTGCTCTCACACCTCGGCGTCGCGCGCGAGCTGGCCGCGGTCACCGGCCTCCCTCTGTCGCTGCCGGAACTGCCCGCGGGCGGCGCCGACGCGCCCGCGGCCAACCGGCAGGCGATCGAAGGGCTCGCGGGACCGATCACTGTCCGGCTCGAAGATCCCGAAGGATCGCCGCGCTACATGGGCGTCACGATTCGCGGCGTGCGCGTCGGGCCGAGCCCCGACTGGCTGGTGCGCCGCATCGAGTCCGTCGGCGGCCGCGCGATCAACAATGTGGTCGACGCGACGAACTATCTCCTCCACGAAATCGGGCAGCCGATGCACGCGTTCGACCTCGCGAAGCTCGGCGGCGGCGCGGTGGTGGTTCGGCGCGCGCGCCACGCCGAGAAGCTTCGCACGCTCGATGGGGTTGAGCGCACGCTCACGCCGGCGATGACGGTGATCGCGGACGGAGGGCGCGCGCAGGCCGTCGCCGGCGTCATGGGAGGGGCCGAGAGCGAAGTCGGCGATGCGACGACGGACATCTTTCTCGAGGTCGCTTCGTTCGATCCGGCGTCGACCCGCGCCACGCGCCGCGCGCTCGGCCTGTCGACCGACGCGAGCTACCGCTTCGAGCGCGGCGTCGATCGCGAGCTGCCGCCGACCGCTCTCGCGCGCGCCGTCCGGCTCATCACTTCGATCGCCGGCGGCCGGGTCGAGGGCGCACCGATCGACCTGTACCCCGCTCCATCGGAGCGCCGCTCGCTCCGATTGCGCGCCGCGCGTGTCGCGCGGGTGCTCGGCGAGCGGCTCTCCGGCACGGAGATCGTCATGCCGCTCCGCTCGATCGGCTTCGTCGCGGACGTGTCGCCGGGCACCGAGATGCTCATGGCCGGCGAGGAGATCAACGTGATGGTGCCGACCTGGCGCGTGGACATCGAGAGCGAGGTCGACCTGATCGAGGAAGTCGCGCGTCTACGTGGCTACGACACGTTCCCCGACGAGCTGCGTCCCTACCGGCCGACCACGGTGCCCGACGATCCCATGTGGCAGCAGGCGCGGCGCGTGCGCGAGGCGCTCGTCGCGGCCGGGCTGCTGGAGACGCGGCCGATGCCGTTCGTTGCCGGACTCGAGGGCGATCACGTCGGCATCGCGAATCCGATCGCCGAGAACGAGGCGCACCTACGGCGGACGATCCTCGAGACCCTGGTACCCCGGGCGGAGTTCAACCTCTCGCACATGCAGGGGGACGTTCGGCTGTTCGAGATCGGTCACGTGTTCGAGCCACGCGCCCACCAGCCGGGTGGACCGGAGGAGCGCGCTGGAGCCGCGGCCACGCTCCCGCGCGAGGCGTTGCGCGTCGGCGTGCTGCTCATGGGCGCCAGGCGTCCGGCGCATTTCACCGAGCGGACGCCACCCGCGTTCGATCCGTGGGATGCGAAGGGTCTCGCTGAGCGGATCGTCTCCGCCGCGTTTCCCGGCGCTGAGGCCGAGCTCGAGGCCGGCGACGGCGCCGAGCTCCTCTGGCACATCCGGCTGCGCGCGGCACACGGAACGCCCGCACCGCGTGCGGTCGGCGATGTCCGGCGAGTTCGGCTCGACGCACCGGCGTGGGCGGCGCAGGCGTTCGGGATCGAGGTGGAGCTCGCGGAGATCGACAACGCGGATGTGGCGCCTCGGGGGCGGACGGCGTACGAAGCGAGTACGAGGCGGGCGAGCGGCGGAAGCACCGCCGGGATCTCCGTCCGAGCAGACGCCACGGGCCGAAAGCCTGCCAGAGGCGGGTCGCCCGCTAGGGTCATCATCGGGCCGACGTACGCGCCTCTGCCAACCACCCCCGCTTCCGAGGTCGACATCGCGCTCGTCGTCCCCGAGTCCCTCGCCGCCGAGCTCAACGAGGAAGTGCTGCGCCGGGACGCGGGCGAGATCCTGGAGCGGGTCCAACTGCTCGATGAGTATCGCGGTCCGCACGTCCCCGCCGGCCACCGAAGTCTGATGTGGCGGTTGATCTTTCGCCATCCGGAGCGCACTCTACGTGACAAGGAGGTTGAGGGTCGACGCGAGAAACTCCTGAAAACACTGGAGAAAGAGCTCGGTGTCCGACAGCGAACGACCTGACGTCGCCGCCTTTCGCGAGCTCGAGCACCTCGTCCGGGGGCTCGGCGATGAGCTCGCCTCGTTCCGCCGTCGAGCACTTCAGGCGGAGGCACGGGTGCGCGAGCTCGAGGCCGGCGGCTCCCCGAACGGTGACCGCGGCGTGAACCTCTCGAAGCTGCGAAAGGAGAACGAGGCGCTACGCAAGCGGCTCGAGGCGGCGAGCACGCGCACCCGGCAGATGCTCGACCGGATGCGCTTTCTTCGACAGCAGAGCGAGCGCGGGGGCGGGCGATGACCGGACCGGCGGCGAGCGGGGGCGGCGGAGGGACAGGGCGCGGCAAGCGTACCAGCGTGCGCATCTCCATCGTCGGCGAGGAATACTCGATCCGCAGCGACGAGACGCCGGAGCACACGCGAGCGGTTGCCGAATACGTGGACGCGGCGATCCGGCGCGTGATCACCTCTGGCGGGACGGTGGAGACGCATCGTGCCGCCATCCTCGCGATGCTTCAGATCACCGACGAGCTGTTCAAGACGCGCGAGAGCTCCGCCGAGCTGGCGTCGGGAATGCGCGCGCTCAGTGTCGATGTCAGGCGCTGGTTGCCACCGGCCAAGCGGGTCGTGAACGCCGGCACGGCAGGCGGGCGCTCTCGCGACGGCGCGGGCGAAACCACCGGCGAGACCGCTCACGGTAGCGCCGACGAGGATGCGCCCGGCTGATTGCCTTTTCGCCCGGCGACCCGTAGCTTTTGCCGCAGCCACTCGGCGGTTTCGTAGGTACAAGCGTCCATTGTAGTTAGCCAACCCCGTCCAGCGCCCTTCGCCGGCGCCTGACCGGACTTGGCGGCAGTGGATCGCCTGCGACGCGCCGCCCTGGTTTCCCTCACTCCGCGACGCGACGCCGCGGTGGAGCATAGATCACCATGAACGACACACTGGTCCTCGCCGCGCTCGGCGTCCTCGTTGTGGTGGCGTCGGCGGCGTTCTTCTTTCTGGGGCGTGGTACCGGGCGAAAGTCGGAGCTGAGGCGACAGGGCGAGGCGAAGGCGACGGCGGAGCAGACCGCCACGCGGATCGTCGGCGACGCGGAGCGGGAGGCCGAGAGTCTCCGCAAGAGCGCGGTACTCTCCGGCCGTGAGGAGCTCATGAAGCTCCGTGAGGGCTGGGAGGCGGAGGCACGTGGCCGCCGCGACGAGGTCGAGAAAGAGGAGCGGCGCGTCCAGGAGCGTGAGACGCAGGTCGAGCGCAAGCTCGATGTCCTCGAGCAGCGGGACCGCGAGGTCGGCCGCCGCGCCAGCGAGCTGGGTCGTCGCGAGAAGACGGTCCAGCAGCGCGAGGAGGAGCTCGAGGCGCTGGTCGTCGAGGAACGCAAGAAGCTCGAGGCGCTCGCCGGCCTTTCCGTAGACCAGGCGAAGAGCGAGTTGATGCGCCGCCTGGAAGAGGAGGCACTCGCCGACGCGGCGAACAGGCTGCGGGAGATCCGAGAGACCGCCCGGCGAAGCGCCGAGCGCGAGGCGAAGAAGATCGTCGCGCTCGCCGTACAGCGAATCGCCGCCGACCACACGGCCGAGACCACCGTCTCGGCCGTCGCGCTCCCGAACGATGAGATGAAGGGACGCATCATCGGCCGCGAGGGCCGCAACATCCGCGCGTTCGAGCTCGCCACCGGCGTGGACGTGATCATCGACGACACGCCGGACACGGTCGTCGTCTCCTGCTTCGAGCCGATCCGGCGCGAGACCGCGCGCCTCGCACTCGAGAAGCTCGTCGCCGACGGCCGCATTCACCCGGGTCGCATCGAGGAGGTCGTCGCCAAGTCGCGCAAGGAGATCGACCAGCAGATCCAGGAAATCGGCGAGCAGACGGCGTACGAGGTCGGCGTGCACGGGCTGCATCCGGAGGTCATCAAGCTGGTCGGCCGCATGCACTGGCGCACCAGTTACGGCCAGAACATCCTGCTCCACTCCAAGGAGGTCGCCTGGCTCGCGGGTATCATGTCCGCCGAGCTCGGGCTCGATGTCGCGATGGCGAAGCGCGGTGCGCTGCTGCACGACATCGGCAAGGTTCTCACCCACGAACACGAGGGGACGCACGTGCAGCTGGGAGTCGAGGTCGCGACCAAGTACGGCGAGAACCCGCTCGTGGTGAACTGCATCGCGGCGCACCACGATGACGTCCCGCACGAGAGCGAGGTGTCCGTCCTCGTGCAGGCAGCGGACGCGATCTCGGGCTCCCGTCCAGGCGCTCGTCGCGAGGCGTTCGAGACGTACGTGAAGCGCCTCGAGGGACTGGAGAAGATCGCCTCGAGCTACCGTGGCGTGGAGAAAGTGTTCGCGATCCAGGCGGGCCGCGAGATCCGCGTCGTCGTCACGCCGGAGGAGGTCGACGATCCGCGAATGGCCGCGCTCTCCGAGGAGATCGCCCGCCGCATCGAGCAGGAGCTGCAGTACCCCGGACAGATCAAGGTCGTCGTCATCCGCGAGACACGGGCGGTGGACTTTGCCCGCTGAGCTGATCGACGGCGCCGCGATCGCGCGCCGCATCCGGCAGGACGTCAAGCAGGAGGCGGCCGAGCTCATGCGCCGCGGTGTGCGACCCGGGCTCGCCGTCGTCCTCGTCGGCGACGATCCGGCGAGCGCCGTCTACGTCCGCGCCAAGGGGCGCGCGTGCGAGGAAGCGGGGATGCACAGCATCACGATGCGGCTCTCCGCCGAGACGTCGGAGGCCGAGCTCCTCGCGCACGTCGACTCGCTGAACGCCGACGCGGCCGTGCACGGCATCCTCGTGCAGATGCCTCTGCCGAAGCAGATCCACTCCGACACGGTGATCCGGCGGATCCGGCCCGACAAGGACGTGGACGGGTTTCACCCGGTGAACGTTGGCAAGATGCTGATCGGTGAGCGCGATGGCTTCGTGCCGTGCACCCCGGCCGGCGTGCAGGAGATGCTCCTGCAGTGCAAGGTGGAGACGAAGGGGAAGGAGTGCGTCGTGATCGGTCGCAGCAACATCGTGGGCAAGCCGATGGCCGCGCTGATGATCCAGGACCGGCCGGGCGCCAATGCCACCGTCACGGTCTGCCACAGTCGCACGCGCGACATGGCGGAGCACGTCCGCCGCGCCGACATCGTGATCGCCGCGGCGGGGCGTCCCCGGCTCGTGAAAGGCGACATGGTGAAGCCCGGAGCGGTCGTGATCGACGTCGGCATCAACCGCGTCGATGATCCGGGCACCGAAAAAGGCTACCGCCTCGTCGGCGACGTCGACTTCGACAGCGTGCGCGAGGTCGCCTCGCTGATCACGCCGGTCCCGGGCGGCGTGGGGCCGATGACGATCGCGATGCTGCTCAGGAACACCGTGCGCGCCGCGCACGCGACGCTGGCGGCATGAAGTCCCGCGGTCACGTGTCGTCGGCAGGGCCGGCGTCGCTGTCCGAGTATCCCGGCGAGTCTCCGGCCTCCGCCCTCGCCGTCTCGACGCTTACGCGCGCCGCGAAGGACATCCTCGAGGGCGCGTTCGTGCCGCTCTGGGTACGCGGCGAGGTGAGCGACTTCAAGGCGCACCGCAACGGCCACTGGTATTTCTGTCTGCGCGATGAGAGCGCGCAGATCCGCTGCGTCGTCTGGTCGCGCGACCAGCGCCGGATGTCGGCGCCGCCCGACGGCATGCAGGTGCTCGCGCTCGGCCAGCTCTCCGTGTACGCCGCGCGCGGCGACATCCAGCTTTCCGTGCGAGCGATCACCGCGGACGGCGACGGGCTGTGGCGCAAGGCGCTCGACGCGACGGTCGCTCGACTCTCCGCGGAAGGGCTGCTCGCCCCCGAGCGCAAGCGGCCGCTGCCGCGGTACCCCGCGCGCATCGTCGTCATCACGAGCCGCGATGGCGCGGCGCTGCACGACATCGTGGCAGTGGTCCGCCGGCGCTGCCCGATGGTCGAGATCGTGCTCGCGCCGGCCACGGTGCAAGGTGATGGCGCGCCCGAGGCGCTGTGCGCCGCGATCGAGCGGGCAGGCCAGTGGGGCGGCGCCGACACGATGATCATCGGCCGCGGCGGCGGCGCGCGCGAGGATCTCTGGGCGTTCAACGACGAGCGCGTCGCGCGCGCGCTGGCCGCCTCGCCGATCCCGACGATTTCCGCGGTCGGACACGAGGTCGACGTCACAGTGTGCGACCTCGTCGCCGATCATCGCGCGGCGACCCCATCGGCCGCCGCCGAAGCGGCCG
The DNA here is from genome assembly GCA_964385525.1 of uncultured Gemmatimonadaceae bacterium. Lineage (GTDB taxonomy): Bacteria > Gemmatimonadota > Gemmatimonadetes > Gemmatimonadales > Gemmatimonadaceae > DATKCV01. Next base: position 1,545 of record CAYLPM010000508.1, on the reverse strand, counting down.
TCCCCTCGCACGAGGCCCTGCGTGCCGAGCTGCGGCACGTGGGCGAGGGACTGAGGCAGGCGATGGTGAACCGGCTCGCCGACGCCTCGCGGAGCGTGGAGTCGACCCAGCGCGAGCTGTCCGCCGGTGCCCGGGGCCTCGCGGACCGCAAGCGCGCGAGACTCCGGAACGCGGCGGGGGCACTCAACGCGTTGAGCCCGTTGGCGGTGCTGGCGCGGGGGTATGCTGTCGCGCAGAACGGACGCGGAAAGACACTGTCGAGTGTCGAGGACTTTGCGCCCGAGGCGGCGTTCCGGCTGGTCGTTCGGGATGGAACGGTCGAGGCGACGAGTAACCTCATTCGCCCCTCTCCCGAGCGCGCGCGATGACGTTCGAGTCCCATCTCTCCCGCCTCGACGAGATCCTCGCGCAGCTCGAGGGGGATGAGCTCGAGCTCGACGCGGCGATGAAGCTGTTCGAGGAGGGCATCGAGCGGCTGCGTGAGGCCAGCACCGGCCTCGCGCGCGCGGAGGAGCGCGTCAAGCTGCTCGTCGAGCAGCTCGACGGCAGCGTCGAGTTCGATGAGCTTCGTGACTGAGGCGGCATCGTCGATGGCGCCCGGCGCGTCCGCACGGCTTGCCGCCGAGCGCGCGGCCGTGAACGAGGCGCTGGCGCGCGTCCGCGACGAGCTCGACGTCGGCGGCGGCGTGGTGGAGCGCGCAATCCGCTACGCGCTCGAGGGCGGCGGAAAGCGGATGCGCGGCGTCCTGCTGCTCACGGCCTACCGCGCCGCCGGCGGCGCAGGCGACGCCACCGGGCTCGCCGCCGCACTGGAGATCGTCCATGCCTACTCGCTCGTGCACGACGACCTGCCGTGCATGGATGATGACGACGTTCGACGCGGCCGGCCGACGGTGCACCGGGTGGCCGGCGTTCCCGCCGCGACCGCGGCCGGCGTGGCCATGGTCCCGCTCGCGGTCCTGACCGCGCACCGCGCCGCTCGGCACCTTCGGTTGCCGCTGCCCGTGGTCCGTGACATCGTTCAGGAGTTGATGCAGGCGGCCGGAGCCGGCGGGATGATCGGCGGACAGCTCCTCGATCTCGAGGGTGAGGGGCTCGCGCTGACGGTCCGGCAGCTCGAGCGCATTCACCGGGCCAAGACGGGTGCGCTCATCGCGGCCGCGGTGCGCCTCGGCGGGATGGCGGCGTGCGCGCCGGAGTCCGACATCGCGGCGCTCGGACGGTTTGGCGCCGCGATCGGCCTCGCGTTCCAGATCGCGGACGACGTGCTGGACGTCACCGCGACGACGGACGAGTTGGGCAAGACGGCGGGGCGCGATGAAGCCCTGCGCAAGAGCACTTACCCGGCGCATCTGGGGATCACAGGCGCCATCGACCGCGCGCAGTCCCTGATCGACGAGGGGTGCGCGGCTTTGCGCGAGGTGGGGCTCCTGACGACGGAGCTCGACCACCTCGCGCGCTTCACCGTCGCGCGGCGCTCCTGACGCGCGGCCGGTCAACCGACGAGATTTCATCATGCCGATTCTGGACCGCCTCACCTCACCC
>CAYLPM010000507.1:0-4151 GCA_964385525.1 uncultured Gemmatimonadaceae bacterium | reverse complement strand
GCGGTCGTTCGCGGGCCGCTGACGGTCGAGCGCATCGCGGCCTCCCAGGACCGGCGCACTCATTGGGCCGAGTGGGCGCGCGATCGGGAGGCGGCGCCGGTGACGGATGCGGACCGCGCCAGTGCCGCCGAGATCGCGATGCGCGCCGTGTTCCTCGTGCGGGGCGCGCAGACGCGGATCTCCGGTTTGACGGAGATCCTCGTGGTCGACGATGACATCGGCGGACCGTATCCGCCGCCGTCGCGTGAGCCCTTCTTCGCCGAGCTTCGCGGCCGAGGCGTCGACGTGGTGCGCGTCGACGCGCCCGGTCACGAACCGCGCGCGCCGCTCGTGATCGCACTCTTCGGCGACATTCGTGGGTGGAAGGGACGGTCGGGGTACTCGGCGGCGACGCGCGACGCCGTCCGGGACGCGATCGCGGCGGCGCGCGCGCTCGGGCGTTCGACGATCGTGGTGCAGTTCAGCCACCCGCGTCTCTCGGCGGAGATCGCGGATGCGGAGACGGTGGTGTGTGCGTGGGGCGGCGAGCGGGCGATGCAGGAAGCGGCGGCACGCCGGCTCGTCGCGGGGGTGGGGGTGGGGGTGAGCGCATGACGCGGGACGCGGCGGCGCGCCGGGTCCTCGCGAGGGTGAGCGCGTGAGGCGCCGGTAATGGGCGTTCTCGACTGGACCGTCGTCGCCATCTACATGACGCTCACGGTCGCGCTGGGGCTCTGGCTCTCGCGGCGCGCCTCGCGCTCGATGGAGGACTACTTCGTCGGCGGGCGCTCGATTCCCTGGTGGCTGGCGGGCGCCTCGATGGCGGCGACGACCTTCAACGTGGATACGCCGCTCTACGTCGCGGGCCGGGTCATCCGCTTCGGGATCGCCGGGAACTGGGAGTGGTGGGCGTTCGTCGTCGCCCACGTCGGCATGATCTACCTGTTCGCGCGGCTGTGGCGGCGCGCCGCGATCGTGACCGACATCGAGGTGATCGAGCTGCGCTACAGCGGCACGCCGGCCGCGATCCTGCGCGGCGCGCGCGCGTTTCTGTTCGCGCTCCCGATCAACGCGCTCGTGATCGCCTACGGCATGCTCGCGATGCGCAAGGTCGTCGATGCGCTCGATGTGTGGTCGCAGTTCGGCATCGCCGGCGACCAGGCGAAGCTGTGGACCGTCGTGCTCATCGCGGCCGTCGTGCTGCTCTATGCCGCCTTCGCCGGGCTGTGGGGCGTGGTGGCGACGGATCTATTCCAGCTCGTGCTGGCGCTCATCGGCGCGAGCATCGTCGCCTGGTACGCCGTCGGCGAGATCGGCGGGCTCGACGTGCTGCACGACCGGCTCGCTGAGGCCGGGAAGGGCGAGCACACGAAGTTCATCCCGACGCCCGGCGATGCGCTGATGCCCTTCACGACTTTCCTCGCGTACATCGGCATCCAGTGGTGGGCGTTCAAGAACGCGGACGGCGGCGGCGTCTTCATCCAGCGGCTGGCGTCGGTGCCCAGCGAAGCGGACGCCGAGAAGGCAGCCTGGTTCTTCAACGTGCTCCACTACGTGATCCGTGCCTGGCCGTGGATCATCGTGGCGCTCATCGCCATGCTCGTGCTTCCCGAGCTCGAGGATCCGGAGACGGCGTATCCGCTCCTCATGCTCCGCTATCTCCCGGCGGGCGTGCTCGGGCTCGTGTTCGCGAGCCTGCTGGCGGCCTTCATGTCCACCGTCTCGTCGCAGGTGAACTGGGGCGCGAGCTATCTCGTCAACGACGTGTACCGGCGATTCCTCGCGCCCGACGCATCGCAGCGCCAGCTCGTCTGGGCCGGGCGGCTCTCGACGCTGCTCATCACCGCCATGGCTTCGGCGATCGCGTTCAACCTGACGAGCGTCGCCGCCGTGTTCCAGTTCATCATCGTGCTCGGAACCGGCTCGGGGGCATTGCTCATCCTGCGCTGGTTCTGGTGGCGCGTGAACGCGTGGGCCGAAGTCGCCGCGCTGTTCTTCAGCCTGATCATCGCGATCCTCACGTATGCGATCCCGTCGTTCGGGGGGACGACGTACGGCTCGCGTTCCCTCACCACCGCCGGCCTTGTCACGGGGCTGTGGATGCTGGTGATGTACCTGACGCCGGCGGAGCCCGACGAGAAGCTCGATTCGTTCTACGCGCGTGCGCGTCCGGGCGGTGCATGGGGCCCGGTGCGCCGCCGTACGGGCCTGACGTCGCGGCAGGATCTCGGCGACGACGTCCGGCGCGTCGTCGCGGGCGTCGCGGCGATCCTCGGCGCGAACATCGCGATTGGTGCCGCGCTGCTCCAGCAGTGGCGGACGATGGCGATCGCGCTGGCGATCGGGACGGCGGGGACGGTAGTGCTCCTGAGGAAGCGGGAAAGTCTGAAGCTGTAGGCGGCAACGCCATTCGACGACGTCGGCCCGTCGCGCCGTTCAGCGTCGTTCAGCGGCGTTCAACGTCGTTCGGGTTGGGCAACGCCGCTACAGCTACCGCCGCTCGAGCAGCTTCCGAACGTGCCCCACCGGCACCGCGTAGACGATTCGCCCGCCGCTCTCCCGCGCCCCGCCGAACACCACGGCCGTCACGCGTCCGGTGGCATCGAACACGGGGCTCCCGCTCGACCCCTGCCCGGCCCACGCATCGATCTGCACCAGATCCGGCAGCACCTTGCTCACCGTGCCGGCGCCGAGCGAGGCCTGGGCGGTGAACGTCGTCCGTCCGCTGGCCGTGCCCATCGGCGTCTCCATCCCCAGCGGATAGCCGATCACCGTCACCGGCGCGCCGGCGGTCAGCTCCGCCGCAGTCCCGGCCAGTCCCGCGATGGTCGGATAGCGTCCCGGCACCTCGATGCGCAGCAGCGCGAGCTCCGCGTCCTCGCTCACCCGCAGCACGCTCGCCTCGAGCCAGCGACGCGTGTCGGAGAAGATCACCGCCAGCCGTCGAGGTGCCGCGCCCGTCGAGTCTCGGACGACGTGCCGGTTGGTCACCACCACCCCGTCACTCGACACCGCGAACCCCGTCCCGGTATATCGCGTCCCATCCGGCATCTCGACCGCGATGAGCACCACGGCCGGTCCGCTCGCCGCCGCCACCATCGCGTGATCGATTCCGGCGGCGGAGGCGATCGCCGTGCGCCGCGACTCCGCCGCGTCGAGCCGCGCCGCGAGCTGATCGAGGGTCGTCTCCGATGCGCGCGACCGCTCGCGCTCCAGCTCTTGCCGCAGCACGTCGCTCTCCCGCTTGGACTCGGCGAGGGCGGCGTCGAGCCCGGTCAGTCTCCCCGCGAGCGACGCGAGCTCGCGCTCGAGGCGCGCGCCAAGACTGTCGTTGCGCGCCAGCAGGGCGGCCAACTGCGCGTCGCGCTGCGCCACGCCGCGCCGACCGGCCAGGAACGCCGCCGCGACGGCGACGATGAGCATCGCCGTCAGCGCGATCAGCGCGCGGCGCAGCGTCCCCGTCCGTGCTCGCACAGCGCGCTCGATGCGCTGCGTAGTGTTGCCGCGCGAGATGCGCGTCGGCGGCGGGGCCCCCCCTCCCGCGGGCCGGAGCAGGCGGACCTCCAGCCGCGGTCCCTCCCGGCCGAGCGCGATCACGTCGCCGTCGCGGAGCGGGCGCTCGGCGGTGAGCCGCTCATCGTTCACGAACGTGCCGTTGCGGCTGCCGGTATCGCGGATCCGCCACTCGCCGTCGACGCGTCGCAGCTCGGCGTGGTGGGTGGAGACATCGAGATCGCGCTCCGGATCGAGCCGGAGGTCGCTCGACGCGTCGCGTCCGAGCGTGATCTGCTCCGCGTCGAAGATCGCCCGGTGTCCCGCGCGCGCCCCGCGGGCCACGCGCAGCTCGAGCTTCATCGGATCGCGGACGTGTCTGGGCTCGTGGAGTCGGGCGCCGTCCCGGCGTCGCCCCAGTACGGACGCGTCATGAGCGCGGTGGCGAGGAGCAGCAGAACCAGGCCGAGCCCGATGAGCAGGAGGCGTCCGCGGAAGGTGGAGTCCGGGGCGGGGGCCGGCGTCCGGAGCGGCGCCTGCGGCGTCGGGATGGTCGGCGTCTCGTCGCGCTCCTCGTAGCGCTCCATCGGAACCGTCGGCGTCTCGCTGCCGGGCATGGGGAACACGCGATGCCCGATGTCGTCACCCGAGGCCGCGGGTGCGAGTCCCTCGCCCTCGAA
>CAYLPM010000506.1:0-2087 GCA_964385525.1 uncultured Gemmatimonadaceae bacterium | reverse complement strand
TTGAGTGAACCGACGCCGCACCAAACGAGAGGAAAGCAAGCCCGCGAGAATCTTCGCAGTTGGAGTTTGGCCCGACGTTCGGCGCAAGCTTAGCGTCGAGCGGACACCCCGACCAGCGCCTTGCGGCGAAGCGACAATCTCGCGCGGCGAGCCCCGCGCCACCTGCGGCGATCACCGGTACTGGTTCGACGGCGGGGCGATCCGGGACACCGACCTCTCGGGATCCCTGCTGCACAGGGCGACCTTCAACCGCTGCGACCTCCGCGGAAGCGACGTGAGCGCGGTCATCCCTTCGCACGCTGAGCTCCGCGGCGCGATCGTTGCCTACGAGCAGGCGATCGTGATCGCGACGGCCGCATTGGTCTCTCCTCGTCCATTGATGTGGGCGCCTTAGCCGGCAGTCGGTCCAGCAGCCCACGTTCGTCTACTCCCCCATCGCATCCCATGCGACCGACCTGCCTCCTCACCGTGTTGCTGTGCACTCTCGCCGCCGCCTGCGACGGCTCGCGCCGCGCGCCCGTCGCGCCGGTGCCCGAGGTTCCCGACCCGCCCGATGGCTTCCTTCGCTTCGCCGAGATCGCCGCCGGCAGCTACAGTGCGTGCGGCCTCACCGCCGACTCCCTCGTGTACTGCTGGGGACGCGGTCACCTCGCCGGCGAAGCCAACGCAATCCGGCCGGTCCGCGTCAATGTCCAGCCACTGGGATCGATCGCGGTCGGGATGCATCACGAGAACAGGCTCCGGGACATGCTCTGCGGAACGACCGCGTCGAACGAGGTGATCTGCCGCGGCGCGGCCGTCGATGGCGAGGTCACCGTGCCCGGCTCCTCGGACTGGCGGAGCCTGACGGTCGGCGGCGCGATCTGCGCGCTGGATGATGAAGACGACGGCGGCCGATGCTGGAACTACACGCCGCTCTACGGGGTGCTCGGGTCGACGATGACGGAAGGAGTGCCGGTCGGCACGCCGCTCGAGATCGACGGCGGCCGCGAGTACTACCGTATCGCTGCCGGCAGCTCCACCGCCTGCGCGATCACCTGGGGACACGAGACCTGGTGCTGGGGGTACAATCTTGCGCTCCAGGCGGGCGATGCGGCTGCGGGCGACATCGTGGTGGCGCCGCGGCGCGTCGACTTCCCCGCCGCCTTCGTCGAGATAAGCGTCGGCGACTTCCACACGTGTGCGGTGATCATCGCAGGGAATACCTGGTGTTGGGGCTTGAACCTGCATCGGCAGCTCGGCCGCTCCGAGGTGCCGACCGTGGATTGCCCGGGGGTCATCAACGCCCTGACCGGCAGTCCCGCACCGTGCACTGCCACTCCCGTCGAAGTCGAGGGCAACCACACCTTCATCGGCATCGCCGCCGGCGGAACGCACACGTGCGCGACCGATGGCTCAGGCTTCGCGTACTGCTGGGGCACCGGAGCGTGGGGGCAGATCGGCAACGGGAAGTTCGGGGCCGGCAACTGGTCAGCCACGCCGCAACGCGTTGCCGGCGAGCTGCTCATGCGCAGCATCGTCGCGGGCGAACACTTCACGTGCGGTATCGCGTCGAACGACGCGACCTATTGCTGGGGCTCGAACCAGAACGGCGCGCTCGGCATCGGCGCCGACGCCGGGCACGTGGCGACGGTGCCGCATCCCATCGCGACACCCCTCGAGCCCTGAGAGCCCACGTTCGAGCGCCTGCGATCACACCCGCGCTTCATCCGCATCGTCGGCCCGCTGCGCTTTCCCGGCACATGAGGTGGACGCGTCCGGTACGGTTCACCCGGTGTTCCGCAGCCCCTGCGCGACGCCGCTCAGCGTCGTCGCCAGCGCGCCATCGAGTTGCGCGGCGGATTCCCCGCTCCCGCCCTCACCACGCCGCTTCCGTGAGAGCAGCGCGATCTGCAGCAGCGAGAGCACATCGACGTACGGGTTGCGGAGCGCGATCGCCGCCTGGAGCACCGGGCTCTCGTCGAGCAGGTGATCGGCCTCGCGGATCACGAGCAGCGCGCGCACGGTCTGCTCGAACTCGCGCTCGAGCCGCGCCAGCAGGTCGAGATCGCCCCCGAGCCGCTCCACGTACGTGCGCGCGACGATGA
>CAYLPM010000505.1:0-9384 GCA_964385525.1 uncultured Gemmatimonadaceae bacterium | reverse complement strand
CAGGTGATCGCCAACGTCGGCAACTCGGGCCTCGCCGCCGGGCCGCATCTCCATTACGAGATTCACGTCAACGGGCGACCCGTCGATCCGCTGACCTACGTGCTGCCGGACGGAGTGATTCCGGACTGACGGCGTGGAGCGGAACGGAAGCGCCGCCGTGCGACACTGCACGGCGGCGCTTCGCGCATCGGCGACGACGGTGGCTTACGGCGATGTCATCGGCGTCCGGCGATCCGACAGGATGACCAGCGCCGGATTCGTGAACGCCGCCGCCTGCGGCGCGCGGCTGCCCGTGACCGAGGCGGGCGTGATGAGCACCGTCACCGCCCCGCCGCCGAAGCGGGTCCCGGCGGCACCTTCGGTCGAGACGTTGCCCGCGGAGCCGATCGGCAGCTTGGCCACGATCGCGGTGCCGCCGCCGACTGGAACGGCGACGACCTCCAGCGTGTCGTTCTCGACCGTGCCGGAGTTCACGACCGCTGACGCCTCGTAATCCGACACGGTGCCGTAGGCGACGTTGGCGATCACCGGCGTGGCCGGCGTCGGGTCGCCGCTCGAACGGATGAAGACGTTCATCGCGGGCAGCCCGGCCCCGGCGTGCAGCGCGCGGATGTGATACTGACCGTCCACCCGCGCCGGAGGGGTATCGTCCGTGACGAGGACCTCGAGCGCCGGCGTCTGGCCGGTACGCGCAAAGCCCATTACCACGACGCTCCGATTCACCCCCTGGCTGAACGTCGGGTCGGCGTCGGCGATGACGATCTGGACATCGTCCTCGTCGCGGGAATCGAGACCGGAGAAGAAGGCCCGCACCTCGTGCGTGCCGACGGACACCGGCCAGTGCTGGGAGAACTCCCGGAACTCGTGTTCCAGAGACTGCGGCGCGTATGTGATGCTCGGCTTGATCACGCGGAAATCGAGCGCGACGGTGTCGGGCAGCACGTTCACGAAGCGCACGGCGCCGACCGCCTGCACGCCGGTCGGACCATCGTCGTCGCTGCAGGCGGCGACCGTGCCCGCCACGAAGCACAGCGTGAGAATTCGACGGAGATTCATGTTTCACTCACTCAATGAGGGTATCGGTGCGTGGGAGCCTGACGTCAACGATCGGGGCCCTGCCCGCCGCCCGGACCGGGGCGGTCGTCGCCGGAGCCACTGCCCGTCAGGCTCTGACCGGCGATGATGGCGCCCACGGCGACCAGGAAGCCGATGGCCGCGAAGGCCGTACGGCTCCGGGAGAACTCACGATGGCCCACATCGACGATGTACTCGTCGTGGAGGCTCACCGTCTCTCCGTCCCAGTGTGTGGTGACGCCATCGAGCGTGCGCACCTGTTGCATGCGAATGACGTACGTGGAGTCCGTCCGCTGAAGGAGATCCCCCTCGATCGTGGCCAGCGCCCTTCCCAGCCGCGGACCGAGCGCGACCCGTCCCTCGTCGCTCACATCCAGTACGATGCGCGTGCCCGCGGCGGGATCCTGGCGCAGGTCGGCGTACGTGTAGCACCCGGACGTGACGTAGGGCAGGATCGCCAGCGGGAGGGCGGTGCCGCGCGCCAGACGAAGCAGCGCGCGACGCCGGCCGACCCCGCGCCGCGAGTGGCGGTGAGGGGCAGTGCCCGTGGGGGCGAACGCGTCGCGAGCCAATGACTCGGACACTGATTCAGTACCCGTAGGTGCCGACCGGAGCGGCATCATCGCCACCGACGCCACCGAGGTTGTAGAACGCCTGCTGGCGCGCATCCATTTCCTGATAGGGAACGGGAATGTGGATCGGCGTCCCGTTGGGCAGATCTCCCCAACCGCGACCCGCGAAGTACCACATGCCGTAACCGGTGAACGCCGTCTCCAGGCGGTACTCCCACTTCAGCGCTTCGAGTATGTTCCCGCACTCCGACGACGTGAAGCTCGGCTCCGCGGGAACCCGAGGGACACACGACGCGCCGCCGGGAATGACGTCGGCCAGGTCGTCGATGCCGGCGCCGACGAGCGGCTGGAGACCGCCGCGGCCGACGCGCGTGATGTCGATCAACCGGGCCGCTTCGACGAAGTCGCCGGTCTCGCGGATGTGGCCTTCCGCCTCGAGGAGGTCCATCTCGGCCTTGGTCATGACCGGATACGCGCCGATGCGGTTCGCATTCCGGAAGGTCTGGAAGCGAATGAAATCGTAGAACGAGTTGGCGATCGTGACGGGCGTGAGCACGTCCTGGCCCGGCGGACGGTTGCGGAAGTAGAGGTTGCCCGCCGGCACCGTGTTCTCGACCGGCGAATTCGCGATCTGCTGCGTCCGCGACTCGCCGCGCGGGAACCGCCGATCGTGCGTGATGACGACGAACGGCGTCTTCGACGCGTCCGGGGTGGCGAGCCAGGCATCGTAGGCGCCCGACGTGTCGGCCATCCCCACGACGAGCTGCCACATCTGATGCCAGCTCTGGAACAGGTAGTGCTGAATCACCCAGCTCACGTCCCACCCGGTCGAGAACGACATGTTGACGCGGTAATCCTCCTCGATGCCGTTCTCGACATCGGCGATGACTGCGTCCCAGTCCACGGCCTCGCGTTCCGTCGGCGTCCGGGCGACGCCGGCACGGAAGCGTGCCTTGTACGAGCGGATGAGGCGCACGAAGTCGTCCATGCTTGTGAGCGCATCCGCGGCATTCAGCCAGCCTGCCGGCAGCGCATCCGGCGCTGGGTCGGCCTCGGCGAGCGCGATCGCCTGGTCGAGCCGCATCAGTGCCGAGTCCATCACCTCGGCGTAAGGGCGGAGCGGCCACAGGATCTCCAGTGGATCGTCCGCGTCCGACACCACCGTCGCCGAGTCGTAGGCGAGCGCCAGATTGCCCATCGCGACGCCCATCACGAAGTTGGCGAACGCCTTGGCGCGCTGGTCGCGTCCGGCCGAGCCACTCGTGAACCCGGCGGCGCTGAACCGCTGGAGTCCGATCGCGGCCATGCGCGCGGCGCGATGCTCGAAGCGCCAGTCGCGGAGCTGACCGAGCTCGGTCTGATTGCCGCGCGAGTTGTCGATGAACACGCGCGGATAGCCGCCGCGGATCGCCATCCCGAAGTTGGCGTTCCCCGACAGATTTTCCATTCCCATCACGAGGAGCTGCGGCTGCAGCGCATCGTTGGTCGATCCGCCCGCCACCGTGGTGCCCTGCCCCAGGGTTCCCTGGTGCATCACCACGTAGGAGTTGGCAATGAATTGCTCGACGTCCGCGGGGGTGCTGAGCACCCGGTCGCGCTCCGGCTGGTCCGGGTTCTCGACCGACAGTACGTCGTTGCAAGCGGTCGCTCCGGCCAGCAGCACGGCGCCGAGCACGAGAGTTCGATTACGCATCAAGTGACCTCCAGGAGGACACACCCTGGCCGGTGCGGCGGCCCCTGAGGGCCACCGCACCGGGGGCGTGAGAGTCGAGTCTAGAACCGCGTCGAGACGCCGAACGTGAACGAGCGCAGGTTGGGGAACGTGAACGCATCCACCGCGTTCAGCGCGCCCGATCCCGCCTGTCCGTTGACCGGGAAGAGCTGCGTCGAGAACGTGTCGCCGCTCGGTACGCCGACCTCGGGGTCGAAGCCCGTGTAGTCGGTGAACGTGAGCAGATTGCGCCCGACGACGCTGACGTCCCAGTCTCCCATGCCGCCGATCGAACCGATGCGGTACGAGATCGTGGCCTCGCGGAGCTTCATGAAGCTCGCGTCCTCCACGAAGTGGGAGTTCGGGGCGAGCGCGTTGTAGAAGCCGCCCAGCCCGGCCGGGTGATCCGGCGGGCCGCCGCGCCAGTAGTACCCGATCGGCTTGGCGTTCTCGATCGACTTGCCGCCCTGATCGATGTCCGCGGAGAGGAAGTCGAGGTGTGCCCAGTGCTTGCCCTGGTTCCACACTTCCTGGCCGATCGAAGCATCGAGCAGTCCGTACACCGTCAGGCGCCGCCAGTTGAAGTTCTGCGAGATCGCGAACCGGAAGTCGGGGAGCGCGTTGCCGATCGGCACCACCTGTCCCGAGCCGGTCTCATCGCGCAGCATGATCGGCATGCCCCAGAAGAGTCCGGTGCCCCACGGTGCGTCGGCGCTCGGCAGCGTGGCGGACCAGAGGTTCTTGGTCACGCCCTCGCGCCAGTCGTTCCCCTCTCCGACCCAGACGAGATATCCATCATCGTTCCGCTGGAACGCGCCGCTCGCGCCGCACTGTCCCTGGAACTCGGTCGGCAGCTGGGCGCAATCCGTGAGGAAGACGCGGCCGTAGATCGTTCCGAACCGTTCGCCCTCGGCGGCGCGGAACATCGTCTCGGTGGCCTGCAGCGACGTGCCGAAGTTGAACGGCGGGACGCCGAGCTCCGTGATCACGGTGCGGTTCCGATCCCAGATGAACCGCGTCGACCAGCTCATGTCCGGGCGCTCGATGATCGGGACGTTGAGTGACAGCTCCCACGTCTTGCTCTGGAGCGTTCCGGCGTTCTGCCACTGCGAGGTGAACCCGGTCGCGGACGCGACGGGGACCGGGAGAATCTGGCCGCGCGACTCCGACTGCGCGTAGTTGACCGTGAGGCCGTAGCGGTTGAGCACCTCGACATCCGCGCCCACCTCGATCTCGGCGACCTCTTCCGGCTTCAGATTCTGGTTGCCGAACTGCGCCGTCTGCACGACGCCGCCCGTGGTGACGACGAACGTCTCGTACTGCGCGGCGAAGCTCGGACGACCGCCGGCGGTGCCGTACGACGCGCGCAGCTTGAACTCATTGAGCTGTGGCGCGAACCACCACGGCTCCTGCGACAGACGCCAGGCCAGGGAGGCGCGGCCGAACGTCGCCCAGCGCTCGTTCTCGCCGAACAGCGAGCTGCCGTCGCGACGCACGAGGGCGTCCACGATGTAGCGCTCGAGATACTCGAGGTTGACGCCGCCGAAGATGCCGACCTGCCGGATCGACTGGTCGATCGACGTGATCACCCGGCCCGAGGTCGTGTTGCCGAGCGTGGGGACGCCCTGCACGGCGAGGTCCTGCCCGAAGCCGGTGCGCTGTCCCAGATCCTGCCGCTCGAAGAGATAGCGGAAGCTGGTGCGGGTATTGAGGTCCCCGTCCATCAGCACGTGACTCAGGGTGGCGTTCAGACTGCCGTTGTACGAGTCGTACGAGTTGTTTCCCTTGAACAGGTACGAGCGCTGGCCGGCGAGGAACTGCGAGGTGGTGGCCCGCCAGTCCTTGTCGCGGAACTCGGAGAACTGGATGCGCGACCCGTCGTAACTGAGGTTCCCCTCGAGGTCGAGCCAGTCCAGCGGCGCGTAGCTAATGGTCGCGCCGCCGATGAACCGCGTGCGCTCATCGGCGCGGTCGAGCGCCGAGAGATTGTAGAGCGGGTTTTCGTTCTGCGCGCCGCTGGATTGCAGGTTCGGCCGGATGTAGAGGCGGCCGAGCGTATCGCGGGCCATCAGATTGACGATCGCGGGGACGCGCGTCAGGCGGAAGAACGCACTGCCGGTGCCGCCGCCGGAGCTGTTGTCCTGCACCGCGCCGTCCTCTTCGGACTGGGCGAAGTAGCTGCGCAGGCTGATGTTCCACTTGTCGCCGACCGACTGATCGACGTTGAGGCGCGCGGAGGTGCGCGTGTATCCATCCAAGAACCGGATGGCCCCGCCCTGCTCGGTCATCGACACGCTGGCGAACACGTTCGTCGGCCCGATGCGGCCCATCATGTCGAGGTTGTTCATCGTGAACGGCTGCGGGTCCACGACCTGCTCGACGGCGTTGTACGTCGGCCCCGGCCACGGCGTGGCCTGGAACAGGGACCGCAGGGCCCACTGGGTGGTGCTCGCACCGGGGTCCACCGGGAACCCGGCGGGCGAGAGGGCGAACAGCTCGGGGTTGTTGTTGATGCGGGCCGACTCGAGCCGGTAGTCGAACGCGCGCGAGCAGGTCTGCTCCCCCGTCACCGACTGGCAGAACATCGTGCCCGTCGCGTCGGTGAGGAGCGCCGTGTTGCGGGCGAGCCCGAAGTCACGTTCGATGTCGCTGATTCCGTACTCCGATCGGAAGGTGAAGCGCACGCCTTCCGCCTGCGCCCGTCCCGACTTGGTCGTGATCTGCACGACGCCGTTGCCCGCGCGCGCGCCATAGAGCGACGACGCCGCCGCTCCCTTCACGACCTCCACGGTCTCGATGTCGAGCGCATTGATGTCCGGCAGCGGCCCGCTGATGATGACGCCATCGACGATGTACAACGGGTCCTGGCCGCGTCCCGTCGCGTTGATGGAGGCGGGTCCGCGAAGGATGATCGATGGCGATGTCCCCGGGCGGCCGTTGCCGCTCACGATGTTGACGCCGGCCACCTTGCCCTGGAGCTGCGAGAGCGGATTCGTGGCCGGGACCGGCGTGTCCGCGACGTTGACGGTCGCGACCGAGAACGGCACGCGTGTGCGCTCCGTGCCGGCCGTCACCCCCGTGACGACGATCTCCGAGAGACGGTTGATGTCACGCTGCAGCGTGAAATCCACCGTTTGCGATCCGGGCGTGAGCGTGATCTCGCGCTCATCCGGCGTGTATCCGATCCGGCGCACCCGCAGCGTGACCGACTGTCCGCGCACGCGCTCGCTCGGAATCACGAGATTGTAGGTGCCGGCATCGTTCGAGATGGACTGCGCACCGACTTCCTGGATGTAGACCTGGGCCCCTTCGATCTGCTCGCCCGTGGCCCCCACCACACGACCGGTGACCACGGCACCCTGCGCGGCGGCGCTGCCGGCGCTCACCAGCGCCAGGGCCACTGCGAGCGCTGCCGTGCTCACATTCAGACGACGTGATAGACCTGGCATATCACTCCCCGACTTGACTGTTTGGCGACGCAACTGATGTCAGTGCGATCGCAGCCGTGCACATCGTGACGGCATCCGACGACGAAGAACGAATGAGCGCCTCCTTCGCGTTGTGTGAGTGGCTTCGATCGGTGTTGCACCCATGCAGTAAAATGATGGACCCGAGGATAGGAGCGTGCACACGGAGTGTCAATGACGTCTGCATCGATGCGCGTGCAGTTCGTCACATCGCTTCGCACACCTGCAACATCGACGTACGTGAATGCACGATGAACTCGTGTGCAATAACCGCGCGTGCACGCGAGTCGTCACATGCAATCGCAGTTCATCACGCACGCACCACCGCTATCCGTCGACGTCCCGTCGTCACTCACCCCCACGGAACATCGGCTCGTCACGGCGTATCATCGATTGATCACGTTTCGGCGAGCGCGATCACATCACACGTCGTGTGTCGGTGAAGATGGCACCGGCCGCATCCAGTGTCGCCGTGATGTCGAACGACCGGGGAAAGCAGGCCGGACCGCCGTGAACGACGAACGGGGTGGGCACCCATCGGTGCCCACCCCGTCGGCCGCCGCGTCGAGCGGCGATGTCAATGATGTCGTTCAGGGCATTGTCACATCGCACGCCAGGTAGTTCGGGTTGCCGGCCTCGTCCTGGGGAAGCGGGAACGACAGATCAGTGCCGTAGCTCTGCCCCTGCTTCCAGTATTCACCCGACGGATAGACCGTATCCGCGACGCGGTCGTACTGGCGAACCAGCCGGCGCAGATCGCCGAGCCGGTGCCCAGTCAGATACAGCCAGAAGGCGCGCTCGGAGAAGAGATCGTCCTGCTGCCCGGTGGGCGTCGCGGCCGGTGTGAGCCCCGGAGTGATGCCGGCGTCACTGCGCAGGGTGTTCAGGATGAGGTACATGGCGGCCGCGCCACCGGTGCCATTGAACTCAGCCTCCGCTTCGATCAGCCGTGCTTCGATGCCCGACGCCAGCGGCACGCCCGCGCTCCGGGTCGGGTACTTGAGCTGCCGGTACAGCAGCGAGCTGCCATCCCAGGCGATGCCCTGCTGCACCCACGGCACGCGCGGATCCATGGCAGTTCGGAACGGCAGCCCGACGCCACCTTCGCTCTCCGAGACGCCAAAGCGGCGTCCCGTGTGCGTGAAGCTGAAGATGCCGTTGTACTGGCGCGGCGTGTTCTCGGAGTGCTCGATCACGTACTCGAACTCCGTCGGGACGTTCTCGACCGCGGTCGCCGCGTCGGCGTACTGCTCCAGATTCAGGTACGCCCGGCCGAGGCCGACCCGCGCCAGATTGAGCAGATCGTCATCGCCCGCCGCCGTCGCGACATCGATTGCGTCCTCGAAGCGTGCGATCGCGCGCTGGAAGATCTGCGTGGTCGTTTCCGGCTCGCCGTATTCCGTCGCGCCGCTCTCCGAGAGCCTGCTGAACGGAATGCCAGAGCAGTAGTTCTCACCGACCATGATGTAGCTGTACCCGGCGAGGTTCAGCGCCGAGGCGTGTCCCTCGGTATCCGGGTCGAACTCCACGAAGCGCTCGACGGCCGTCTCGGTGGACGTCCGCGCGCGCATCACGTTGCGGAAGACGGCCTCGACGTTCGAGTTGTCGATACGGACGGCGCGCTTGTCGATCTGGAGTCGCGTGTCGAAGCTCTCCACGAACTGGAGCTCATCCGTGAACAAGCCACTGTACGTGACTTGTCCCTCGGAACCGCTCGTCCCGCTGAAAGCGACCTGGAAGTCGCTGCGCGCGCCACTCAGGATGGCCGGCAGCGCCTGCGCGCCGGTGAGCGATCCGGGCGTCGCCACATCGGGGTCGTCGACGGATAGAAGGTCATCGATGCTGCATCCCGCGGCCGGCAGCAGGATCGCCGCCGTGAACACGAGCAGCGCCGAACGCGCCGCTGACCCGCGTCCGTAACACCGTGTCGTCTTGGTCATTGTCATAGTCCTCTCTCGGCGTGGCGCAATGCGCTCAGAAGCCGAAGCTCAGTCGCGTGATGAAGTGACGAACCTGGGGCTGCGTTCCGAACTGCGCGGTCGTGAAGTTGGATTGACCGGCGAAATTGACCTCGGGGTCGGTCCCGGTGTAGTCGGTCCACGTACCCAGATTGCGGCCGGCCAGCGTCAGGCTCAGACCATCGACGCCCAGTCGCTCGTTCCAGCTCGATGGCGCCATGAGCGTCAGCGCCAGCTCGCGCAGCTTCACGAAGGATGCGTCCTCCATGTAGCCGGTGAAGATCAGGTACTGCGCCGCCACCATCGCGCGGGCCTGCTCCCAGAGCGGTGCGCTCGGGTCGTTGATGCCGCGGCAATTGAACGCGTAGTCGCACCGGAACTCCTCGTCCGAGTTCCACTGCTTGAAGCCGCCGCGATAGTCGAGCAGCCCCGACAGTCGCGCCACGCCCCACAGCGTGATCTCCGACTGGAAGCTGATCTGCTTCGTCGGTATCGTGCTCCCGAGGAATACGGCCGAATCCGCGATCTCGATCTCCGAGAGAGCGATCAGGCCATCCTCGTTCTCATCCGCGAACGTGTACGGCTGCTGCCAGTACCCTCCG
>CAYLPM010000504.1:0-7703 GCA_964385525.1 uncultured Gemmatimonadaceae bacterium | reverse complement strand
GCTCTCCCCCGCGATGTCGATCTCGGAAGATGGGCAGCTCTGGTTCTCCATCTTCCAGAATGCCGGCGAAACGATCCACGCGCTCGCCGCGACGGAGTCTCGGGGCACGCCAGTCGCCGAGCTTCCGGCCGGGATTCCCATTGCGTCCGCGCTCCCGCCGGTCGAGGCAGTCCGGCGGTCCGCGGTCATGGAATATCTGAGCGATCCGGGATTCGGCCTGCCCGCGACGACCACCTTCCCGATCCGCCCGTACCGGCCCCGGCTCTCGCTCGAGTTTCTCGGTGGTCCGGCCATCGGCGCCGGCGTCAACTCGTTCGGCACGACGATCGGCGGCGGCGTGACCTTCTGGTTCAGCGACATGCTCGGGAACAGCAACGTGGGCGCGACACTGCAGGCGAACGGCGGCCTCAAGGACATCGGAGGCCAGCTCATGTACCAGAACCTGCGGCGACGATGGAATTGGGGTGTGGGCGCGGCGCACGTGCCGTATCTGACGGGGTTTCAGGGCATCGAGCAGACGAACTTCGGCGGACAGCCCGCGTTCGACTACGTCACGATCTTTCAGCGCGTCTTCATCGACGAGATCAGCGCGATGGCGCAGTACCCGTTCTCGACCACGCGACGGTTCGAGACGGGTCTCGGCCTCACGCGGCTCGGCTACGACTTCGAGGTGGAGCGGATCACGGTCGTCGGCAACACGATCGTGGATCGGTCGCGTGAGGAGCTGGAAGCTCCCGACGCGCTCTACTATGGCCAGGCATCCGCCGCACTGGTGGGCGACAACTCCTTCTTCGCGTACACCTCGCCGGTCTCGGGCAGACGCTATCGCTTCGAGGGTGCGCCCACGGTGGGCTCGCTCACGTTCGTGACGGCCTTGGCCGACTGGCGGCGCTACTTCTTCGTGAACCCGGTCACCTTCGCCGTCCGCGGCATGCACTACGGACGGTACGGACGTGATGCCGAGAGCAATCGTTTGACACCACTCTTTCTGGGCTACGAGTCGATGGTCCGCGGCTACTCCTTCGAGTCGTTCAATGCCAACGAGTGTACGACGGTGGAGCCAGGCTCGAACGCCTGCCCGGAGTTCGACAGGTTGATCGGCAGCCGCATCGCCATCGCAAGCGCCGAGCTGCGCATTCCGCTGTTCGGCACCGACCAGTTCGGCATCTTCGACTTCGCGTGGCTGCCTACAGAGCTGGCCCCGTTCGTCGATACGGGCGTCGCCTGGTCGAGTGGGGACAGCCCCGAATTTCGATTCGAGCGCGAATCGACCGAGCGCATCCCGGTCGTCAGCGCGGGCGTCGCCGCACGCATGAACCTCTTCGGCTACTTCGTTCTCGAGGCGTACTGGGCCTACCCGTTCCAGCGACCGAACAAGTCCGGGCACTTCGGGTTCCAGCTTCAGCCGGGTTGGTGACGGCACTCCCAGCGGCACACGCGAGAGAAGTTCGCAGGGTCGCCGAGCTCGTCGGCGAGGGGCGCTCGGCCTGGTGACGGCACGAGGCGGGGGTGGAGCTGATGAACCGCCCCCGCGTCGTTCCGATCACCAGCCGTACAGCGCGCGATACAGCTCCCGATTCCTGAGCACGATCCGCACGTAATCCCGCGTCTCCACGAACGGAATGCGCTCCGTGAACACCTCGGGATCATCGACACCGCGCTTCGTTCGCCAGCGCTCTACGCGGGTACCGCCGGCGTTGTAGGCGGCGAGGATGTGCTCGACTCGGTCGTACGTGCGGAAGAGATCGGCCAGGTGCGTCGTCCCGAGCTCCACGTTCACGTCCGGTTGGTAGAGCAGCGCGGCATCCCACACCGGGTAGTCGAGTGCGCGCGCGATCTGCGCGCCGACCGAGGGCATGACCTGCATCAGCCCGCGCGCGCCCGCCGGCGACGTCGCGCGCGGCTCGAACGAGGACTCCTGCCGGATGAGCGCCGCCACGAGCGCCGGATCGAGCTCCCGCTCGCGCGCGTCCGCCTCCAGCGCCTCGCCGTGAATCACGGGGTACATCAGCCGGTAGGCCCGTTCATCCGTGACGCCCTGATTCACCAGACGGGTTCCGATCCGTATCGCTCGCGAGGACTGGCCGCGCTCCCGCAGGGCCGCGCCGAGCGCGAGCAGTCGCTCCGTCGAGCGGCTCGAGTCCTCCATCAGCGCGTCGTACTCGAGTCCGGCTTCGAAGTCCATTCCGAGGCGTTCCAGGAGGTCGATGCGCGCGAGCGAACTGTCGAGGGCCGGACGCAACGCCGGGTCGAGATTGGCGGAGTCGCGGCTTCCGGCCGTGTCGCCACGGCCCGGGTCGCCGCTCATGCCGCGGCTGACGCTGTCGCTCACGCCGCTCCCCACGCCGTCGCTGGAGCCGCCGCGGCCGGAGGCGCCATTCGCGCCGTCGCCCGCGGGCGCGCTCGCCGGTGCCGCGAGCGGCGACCAAGGCGACACTCCTAGGCGCCGCGCGGCGAGCACCGCATAGTAGGACTGGGGCTCGCGCTCCAGCACCGCCCGCCAGCGCTCGTTCGCGCGCGCCGAGTCGCCCACGCGCGCCCACGCGCGTCCCGCCCAGTACGTCGCGGGGGTCGCCTCGGAGCTGCGCGGGCGCCCGACCCGCAGCGAATCCCACTCGCGGGCCGCGGTCCGATGATCGCCGGCCGTGTAGGCGATCAGTGCGCCGTGGAACCACGCGCGCGACGCGTGCGCGCTGCTCGGATAGGTCTCGACGAGATCCCGGTACGCGGCGCGCGCGGGCGCGTCGCGCTGCTCGTCCGTTGCGAGGTCCGCGAGCAGCAGGAGCGCGATCGACGCGGCGCTCGTGTCATCCGCGAATCGACGCAGCACCTCCCGCAGCGCGCCTCGGACGTCGCCCTCTCCCGCCCGCAGCAAGGACCTCGCGCGCTGATACGCGGCGTCGCCGGCCAGCGAGCGCGGCGTCGTCACCCTCGCGAACTGACGCGCGGCATCGCGATCGCGTCCCATCCGCGAGAGCAGTGTGGCGTGGTTGAACCGGTCACGGGAGGTACCCAGGCCAGCGGCGAGTGCGCGCTCGTACGCCGTCGCAGCGCGCGAGGCCGGTCCAGTGCGGAACGCGCTGCGCCCGACGCTCAGCTCCTCGGTCGGCGACAACGGCGCGAACGACTCGTCGAGCACCTCCATCGCCGTGCGTGCGTCGGCCGAGCCCGGCCTGTTCGACACCAGTGCGGCCAGCTCGCGACGAATCGTGGTGCGCTCGGCCTCGTCGGTGACGGTGGCGGCGCGCAAGCGCAGCGCGGCGGCCGTGTGCCCGAGCGCCTCGTATGCCCGGATCGCGCCGGCGATGTCACCCGTGCGCTCGCGCGCGACCGCCTCCGTCCGTGCGATGCGCTCCCGGGCGACGGGACTCCGTATGCCCGCGTAGTAGGACGCGCGCGCCGCGCTGTCGGAGGCCACGCCCGCCGCTCGCAGCCGAAGCCACTCGGCCGCCCGCGGCACCAACGCGGCCGCATGCGCGTACATCGCTCGCGAGCTGTCGCGCGCATCGATCCGGTCGAGCGCGCGCGCGAGGAGCACGAGCCGCGCCCCGCGATCCGCGTCGGAGGGCGCCGTCCGGACGGCGGCCTCGGCGTGCTGCACGGCCAGCGTATCCGCGCTCCGGTCGAGCGCCGCGCGCGCGAGCAGGGCGCGCGCTCGTCCCTCGAACAGCGAGTCGACCCACGACTCCTCGCCGAGCAGACGTTCGACTTCCCGCCACCCGCCCCATCCGGCGGCCGCGGTCGCCGCGAGCAGCACCACATCCGGCGTCCGCCGCTCCGGAGAGCGAAGCGCAGGCGTCAGGAGCCGCGTCGCATGCCACGGACGTCCCTCGGCGAGCGCGGCCATGGCGTCGCGAACGGCGGGATCGTCCGTGCGGAGTGCCGGCGAGATGTCTCCCGACGACTCCGTCTGCAGCGTTGGGGACTCGCTGCGCTGACACCCTGCGGTACAGAGAACGAGTAGGACGATGGGAAGCATTGGCGACGTCATGTACGTGAGGCAGTCAGATTCCGTACCACTCCGGCGGCTTCGGTCACCGATATGACGAGGGCGGCCGGGAGTCGGCCGCCCTCGTCGCGTCGCTCCACCTTCCCTAGCGATCGACGGCGCGCGCCGGCTCCTGAAGGTAGTGCGAGAACCACTGGCGAAGCCGGCCCAGCCGGTCCACCAGCAGCCACGGCTCGCCGCTCCGTGACAGCTCGTGGGTGGAGCGGGGGTAGCGGACGAACTCCACGGTGACGTCGTTCTTGCGCAACCCCATGAACCACTGCTCCGCATCGGTCATCGGCGTGCGGTGATCCTCTTCGGACTGGACGATCAACGTCGGCGTGCGTACCTGATCCACGTAGCGGATCGGCGAGAGCGTATCGTAGAGCGCCCAGTTCTCCCACGGCTTGCCGTAGAACTCGAACTCGGTGAGCCCCTGCGCGTCGGAGCTGCCGTACCACGAGGCCCAGTTGCTGATCATGCGGTCGGCCTGCGCGGCCTTGAAGCGGTGCGTCTTCGTCGTGATCCACGCGGTCATGAACCCGCCGTAGGATCCGCCGGTCACGCCCATGCGCGTGGAGTCGACATCCGCGCGCTGCGCCGCGATGTCGACGGCCTTCATGAGATCCTCGTAGTCCTCCAGCCCCCAGCGGCCGCGCGTCGAGTACGTGAAATCCGCCCCGTATCCGCTCGACCCGCGTGGATTCGTGAACAGCACCCACATGCCCGCCCCGGCGATGTTCTGGAATTCATCGAACCAGCCCTCGCCGTAGGCCGAGTGCGGTCCGCCGTGAATGTAGAGGACGAGCGGATACTTCCGGCCTGGCTGATAGCCGTACGGCTTCATCAACCATCCCTCGATCTCGAGCCCGCCGACGGACTCGTAGGTGAACCGCTCCGCGTCCGCCCACGCGATCTCCCGATTGAGCGAGTCGTTGAACGCGGTGAGCTTCCGCTCGTTGCGGCCGTTCGCGTCGGCGATGTACAGCTCGGTGGGGACATTCACGCTCGTGGCGACGTAGGCGACCCTGGTTCCGGCCTGATCGAACGAGAAGCCGCTCAGCCGCCGCCGGCCGCCGATGACTTCGCGTCGCTCGCCCGTGCGCGGCGAGATCGTGAACAGCGCGGTGCGGCCCCCGATCGCGACCTGCGCGGCGATCTCACCGCCGGGAAGCCACTCGAAGTTCCCGACCTCGTACTGCCAGTCCGCGACCAGATTGCGCGGTTCGCCACCCCGCACGTCGATCAGGTAGAGCCCGGAGTTCTTCGTCCGCTGCGGGCGGGAGGAGTACGCGAGCGTGCGGCCATCCGGCGACCAGGTGAGACTGCCCTCGCTCCCGGGGGCGCTGATGAGCCGCCGCGGCGTTCCTCCGCCCACTGGCATGATGTAGATGTCGGAGTCGTTGCGGATCTCCGCATCGCGCTCGCGGCTGAAGGGCAGCTTGCGCAACGAATCCTGCTCGGCGCGGGTCACCGAATCCGGCCGGAGCGACGCGTCCGCCGTGAAGGCGATCCAGCGTCCGTCGGGCGACACGCTGACGTTGGAGTGCGAGTACGCCGCGCTGGTGAGTTGCCGCTTGTCGTCGCCGCCGAGCGACTGCACGAAGATCTGCGAGGCCGCCCGCGGACGCGGCTCGCGGGCGGGGTTCGGCACGAATCCGGGACCGTTTCGCTTGTAGCCGATTTCGACGATGTGCCGGCCATCGAATCGGCGCGCGTCGAGCGGACGGGTGATCGCGCCGAAGGGCGGGCGCGCGGTGGCGTCCATTCGCTCGAACGGATCGGCATCACCGCGCGAGGCGCGCGCGCCCGACGAGTCGGCGGCGCTGTCCGCCTCCGGCGAGTCGGCGTACGCCATCAGCCGGAGGTCGCGCGTCATCGAGCCGCGAGGCTGGTCGCCCTCCGGCTGAAAGGCCTCGCCTGCCTGATCCATCCGCAGCGCCCACGACGAGCCACGGCCACCCGGACGGGTGGACGAGAAGTACAGTAGCTTGCCATCGGGCGACCAGCGCGGATTCGAGCTGGAGAACGACGGGCTGGTGTAGCGCACCGGGTCCCCGCCCGCGGTGGGGACGACCCAGACTTCGCTGCGACGCCGGTTGTCCGACTCCTCGACGCGCGTCACCGTGAACGCGACGAGACGCCCATCGGGCGACATGGCGGGTGAGCTCACGTTCACGACCTTGTACCAGTCGGCTGGCGTGAACGCACGCTGGGCGGATTGCTGCGCCTCGGCGGCCGACGTCGCGACGAGTAACGCGACGGCCACGAGTCGGATGGAACGCATCGACTGGCTCCCGGGTTGTGCGGGTGGTGGAACGGAGAGGGTCAAACGGCGGCCGGTACCGCCCCATTAGTTTAAGTTCTGACCGGCCCACCGGCTACCACCGCGGCCGGATGAATGGACTCTCGATGGCGACGCGCAACGAACGAGAAGAGCCCCCGCCTCGCGGCGGGGGCTCTTCGTGTTCCGGCTGCTCAGCTGACCTTGGTGACGTTCTCCGCCGCGGGGCCCTTGTTCCCCTGGACGATGTCGAACTCCACCTGATCGCCTTCGGCAAGCGTCTTGAAGCCGTTGCCCTGGATCGCCGAGTAGTGGACGAAGCAGTCCTTGGATCCGTTGGCCGGGGTGATGAAACCGAAACCCTTGGCGTCGTTGAACCACTTCACGGTGCCGGTGGTACGCATTCCGTACTCCCTCTGGTGATGTTCGTCGGGGTGCGGCGCGCCGTACCGACCGACTCTACAGTTACGGGCCTCGTTGCGCCTCCCGCACAGGCGCCGCTCGGAGAGCAACCAGACGCCCCGAGACGGATTCGCGACCCCGCGGTGGATCGCGACAACCGTAATGACGAAGGACCCGGCGCGATCGGCCAGGTCCAGGAAAGTCGAACCACTGGTCTACTGGAGCCCGCCAGGGCCCCGAATCGCCGGCACCAATGTAGTATCGGCCTCTGCGGCTAGCAACAGGGAGCTGGTCAGCCCTGACGGGCTGTTTCGGGCGGTTCCCGCAGCGCCTCGCGAATGCGCCTTTCGAGCGCCGGGTCACCCGGCCGAATCGGCCCGATATGGCGCCAGAGCAGCGTCCCGTCGCGTCCGATGAGCACCGTGGTCGGCACGCCGACGGTGAAGAAGGCTCGTGCCACGCGCTCGGCAGGATCGAGCCAGATCGGGTATGTGACACCAAACTCATCCGCGAAAGCACGGATTCGCCCAGCGTCGCCGATCCCGCCGTCATCCACACTCACCCCCACGACCCTGAAAGCCTCGTCGGCGAACCGCTCGTGAAGGGCCTGAAGCGCCGGAATCTCCTCTCGACAGGGGTGGCACCACGTAGCCCAGACGTTGAGCAGCACCACCTCGCCGCGAAGGTCCGTCAGTCGCACGGAGTCACCGTCGATCGTGATCGACGCATACTCCGGGACTGGCGAGCCGACGCGAGGCGGGCCATTCGATCCCTCGCACGCCGACATCAGCGCGAGGGCCGGTACCAGCCGACGCAGTCTCACCGGAGCTCTGCTGCGGCGACGCGCAGCGAGGATGGCCGTCCCGGGACGGTCCACGCGAACACGAGTCGATCGCCCTGGCGAGCCATTCGCGGGAAGCCCGAGGCGCGCGCGCCGGAGGTCGCGCCGAGCACCACGCTCTCGCCAGACCGGCCATCCCGCGTGGCGACGCGCAGCCGCACGTCGGCATCGCCGCTGTCGGTGCGCTC
>CAYLPM010000503.1:0-6597 GCA_964385525.1 uncultured Gemmatimonadaceae bacterium | reverse complement strand
CGAGATCTTGTCGAGCACGAGATCGAGCTGGTCGGCCGGACGCCCTTCGCGTGCGGGGCGCGCGGTGCTCGTTGGCGCGGAGGGACGCTTGGCGAGCGCGGCCTTGCTCTTGGCGACGATCTCATCGACCTCCTGCGCCCGCTCGCGGCGCGGAAGCGAACGTGGAATCGCCCTCGGCGGCTCATCCTGCAGGTCGGGAACCTGGGAGATCCGCTGCCGCAGCCGGTCGATGCTCTGCGCCGACGGCGTCCGCAGATAGAGCCACGCGAACGCGAGCCCGCCCAGGTGCGCGAGGTACGCCGTTCGGAACCCGCCGCCGCCCGTCACGGTCATGCCCTGTAGCAGATTCATCGCCGCCAGGAAGACGACGAGCCAGCGCACCTTCACCGGTACGATCCCGAACAGATAGACCTCGTCGTCCGGCCACCGCATCGCGTAGGCGAGCATCACGCCCAGAATCGCCGCCGAGGCGCCGACCAAGAGCCCGCTGCGGTCGAACACCAGGTGGAAGAGCCACCCGCCGAGCCCGCACCAGACGTAGAAGCGGGCGAATCCCCCGGCGCTCCACGCGTGCTCCACGCGCGGCCCGAACAGCCACAGCGTGTACATGTTGAGCACGAGGTGCCAGAACCCGGCGTGCACGAACATGTAGGTGAAGATCGACCACCAGGAGCGCTCCAGGTCGGTGAGCTGGAAGCCGAGCGCCTGCTGCATCGCATCGGAACGCACGACGGTCAACTGCACGAAGAAGATCACGACGTTGATCGCGATCAGCCACTGCACCGCCGGGGTGATGCGGGGATAATCCTGTTCGTCCGCGCTCGAATACGACATGACCTGGTCCTGCTCGTTTCAGCCGTGGAGGGCCCACCTCTATCTATAACACGTTCGCGCGGCGGCGGTTCCTGTTCGGTGTCGGCGCGGCGGACATCGGACTCAGCGCATCCCCACGGGAGGTGGGAGGCGCAGCGCCAGCCGCACGTCTCGGTGGAGCGCCATCGCTCCCTCCATCAGCGCCGCCCATCGGCGGTCCAGCATCCGGAGGTCGGGGCCCGGAAGTGGATGCACAACAATCATCGTGCCGGCGCTCGCGGCATGTGCCTGCTCGACGATCCGTAGAATCTGGACGTCACTCGCGTCCTCGCTCGGGCAAAGTGCAAGAGAGTGCTCCCGACCGGCACGAGCCGCCGCCGCGAGTGTTTCCATGGCGCGCTCGAGCGCCGCCGTCGACTCGCCGCACTCGAGCGTCACCTGGAAGAACGTGATGTGCTTGCGCACCGCGTCCACCGCCTCCGGGCGCTGCCCATCCGTGTCGACCATCACGGGCAGCGTCGGTTCCCACTCCTCGAACACGGCGTCCAGGAACTCCGCGTTCCCGAGTGCGTCACGCCCGCCGCAGCACACCGAGTGAACCGTCGCACGCTTCGTCAGCCGCGCCAGCTCCTGCGCCAGCGCGCGCGACGTGTACATCGTCGCCGTTTCCGCCTCCGCGGCAAAGCGGACGAAGAGCTGTGGCCGCCCGAGCCACACGCCCTGCGCTTGCAGCCCGAAAGGAACTCCGGCGAGCGCCGCCGTCGGCCCTGCCGTGCGTGCGCTCATGCCGCGCGCTCCTCGGCCGCCAGCGCGACGATCCGGTCGCACAGGTCGGGGAACGAGATTCCCTGCGCCGCCGCCGCCTGGGGCACCAGACTCAACGCCGTCATTCCCGGGAGAGTGTTGGCCTCGAGACAGTAGAAGCCACCCTCCGGCGTCATCCGGAAGTCGATTCGCGCACACCCGCGCAGCTTGAGGGCCCGGAATGCCGAAAGCGCCTGCGACTGCACCATCGCCGCCTCCTCCGTCGTGAGGCGGGCCGGAAACTCCTCCTCCGCCATTCCCGCCGTGTACTTGCACTCGTAGTCGTACAGCACGTGCTTCGGCTTGATCTCCCCGACCGGCAGAGCGAGCTCGCCCAGGATGCCGACCGTCAACTCCCGCCCGGGGATGAACTCCTCGAGCATCACTTCATCATCGTAGCGCGCCGCTTCCTCGACCGCGGCCGCGAGGGCCTTCGGATCCTCGACCAGCGACAGGCCGACGGTGGATCCCTGCTTCGACGGCTTCACGATCACCGGATATCCGAGCGTCACGCCCACGAGATCGCTCGCCGGCGTCGACTCGCCGCGGGTCACCATCATCCAATCCGCCGTCTGTACCCCGGCCGTGCGAAACAGCTTCTTCGAGAGATCCTTGTCCATCGCCAGCGCGCTCGCCAGGTGCCCGCTTCCCGTGTAGCGCACGCCCGCCATGTCCAGCAGCGCCTGCACCGTTCCATCCTCGCCCTGCCCCCCGTGCAGCGCGAGGAAGACCACGTCCGCCTCCTTCACCGCCGGCAGCGTCCCCAGGGTCGGCGACAGCAACCCTCGTGATAACGCGCTCAGCTCCTCCAATGATGGCGGCCGCGTCCTGACTCCCTCCCGGAGCATGCGCTGTTCCCGCTCCGGCTCGATCACCCCGGTCGCCGGATCCACCGATACCACAGTGTGTCCGAGCGACCGCAGCGCCTCTGCGATCCGCAGCCCGGACGCCAGTGACACGTCGCGTTCGGCGGACGACCCACCAAGGAGCACCGTTATCCTCATCCTTATCGTGCCATGAGAAACTGCAGCATGTCCGATCTCGTCACGATGCCCCGCACCGAGCCCTGCTCCCGGACGAGTACCGCCGGGTTCGACTTCGAAAGCAGCTTGGCCACCGAATCGACGTGCTGCTCCGCGTCGACGACCGGAAACGGAGGATCCATGACGTCGCTCACCGTCGCATCGAGCAGCTTCGTGTCCTCCAGGCTCCGCGCCGAGAGCGACCAGTCGCTCACCGAGCCGATGCAGTTCCCGCCATCCATGACCGGCAGCTGGGAGACATCGTGCTGCGACATCAGCCGCAGCGCCTGCCGTACCGTGGCCCCGGGGGCCACCGAGATCAGCGTGCCCGGGCCGTGCCCGTTCCGGCCCGCGATCACCACCGCCAGGGTAGCACGGTCCGTGTCCAGCAGCTGGTTCTCGCGCATCCACTCGTCGTTGTAGAGCTTCGAAAGATACCGCTCGCCCGTGTCGCACAGGAACGTCACGACCAGCGCGTCCGGATCGTCGAGCCGCCGCGCCAGATCCAGCGCCACGTGCGCGATGAGGCCGGACGAACCGCCAACGAACAACCCCTCCTCCCGCGTCAGCCGCCGCGCCATGGCGAACGCATCCCGGTCGCTCACTGCGTGAAACTCATCGACGATGCTCAAGTCGAGCGTCCCCGGGACCTTGTCCTGGCCGATGCCCTCGATCTTGTACGGCGTCCCCTCCATCGTCGACGTCCCCTTGTGCCGCCATGCATCCACCAGAATCGAGCCGACTGGGTCGCCGGCAATGATCTGGATCGAGGGGTTGCGCTCCTTCAGGTAGCGGCCGACTCCGGTGACCGTCCCGCCGGTCCCCGCCGCCGCCACGAAGTGCGTGATGCGCCCCGCGGTCTGTTCCCACAGCTCCGGTCCCGTCGTCGCGTAGTGAGCTTCGGGATTCGCGTCGTTGTAGAACTGGTTCGCGAGAATCGCGTTCGGCGTCTCGCTCGCGATCCGCTTCGCCATCATCACGTAGTTGTCGGGATGATCCGGCGGCACCGCCGTCGGCGTGATGATCACCTCGGCGCCGAACGCCTTGAGGAGCCGCACCTTCTCCTGCGACATCTTGTCCGGCATCGTGAAGATGCACCGATAGCCCTTCAGCGCCGCCGCGATCGCCAGCCCCACCCCGGTGTTCCCGCTCGTCCCCTCCACGATCGTGCCGCCGGGGCGCAGGCTGCCATCGCGCTCCGCCCGCTCGATGATCGGCAGTCCGATCCTGTCCTTCACCGACCCGCCGGGATTGAAGATCTCGGCCTTCGCGTACACCGGCGTCCGCGTGCCGCGCGTCACGCGATTGAGTCGGATGAGCGGCGTCCACCCGATCGTGTCGATCACCGAGTCGTACGGCCGGCGATTGCGCTCCACCTGCGTCATGGTCTGTCGTCGATCCTATGGGAGTCGCGCAGCACGGTGTCGCCGGGCAGCGGCGGCACGTCGCGCCGTCGGAAATACACGGGATGACGCACGCTGACCGCCACCGGCCTGCCCTCCCGCTTCGCGGGCGAGAATTCGAGCTCCTGCGACCCGCGAACGGCCGCCGAGTCGAGCGCGGCATAGCCGGAGGTCTGCAGCACCTGCGTGGATTCCGGCAGCACTCGCCCCATGGTGTCGATGAAGATTCGCAGCATCACGTTTCCCTGCACCTTCTGCTCGTACAACGCAGGGGGATAGTGAAACGGATTGTTCAGCCGCTGCGGCAGCTCGTCCGGACGGTCACTTCCCTGAAGGCCATCGGCCATTCGCCGCAGCTCGTCGCCGCACGCGCCGAGGAACAGGGCGCACCCCACGGCGAGGCCCAGGAGCCACCACATGCGCGGAATGTACCGCGACCGGCGGAGCCGCGCGAACGCGAGTCGGGACCCGCTCAGGCGCCGTCTCCCTTCGCCTCCTCCACGAGCCGAGCGAGCAGCTCGAGCGCCTGGAGCGGGGTCATCGCGTTCGGGTCCACGCCGCGCAATCGGTCGACCACGGGGTGCTCCGCGGACCCGAAGAGCGCGAGCTGATCGGCCGCAGCGGTGGACGCCGTCCGGCCACCACCGACGCCACGGCCGGCCCGCGCGAGCGACGGCACCAGACGCTCCCCCTCGCCTTCCAGCAGCCGCAGCACGGCCCTCGCCCGCTGCAGGACCGGTTCCGGCAGTCCCGCCAGGCGACCGACTTCGATCCCGTACGATCGATCGGCACCTCCGGGCTGCAGGCGGTGCAGGAACAGCACCCGCGGGGTCCCGTCGAGCGGTTCCGAGACCTCGCGCACGGCCACGTTATAGTTGCGGACTGCATCTAATTCGACGGCGAGCTGCGTCAGCTCGTGGTAGTGCGTCGCGAACACGGTCTTGCACGCGAGCCGGTCGTGCAGGTGCTCGCTCACCGCCCACGCGATCGAGACACCATCGTACGTCGACGTGCCCCGCCCGATCTCATCCAGCAGGACCAGGCTGCGCCGCGTCGCCGTGTGCAGGATCGCGCTCGTCTCCGACATCTCCACCATGAACGTCGATTGCCCGCGCACAAGGTTGTCGCTGGCGCCTACGCGCGTGAACACCCGGTCCACGAGCCCGAGGCGTGCCCGCTCGGCCGGCACGAACGAGCCCATCTGGGCCATCAGCACGATCAGTCCGGCCTGCCGCAGGATCGTCGATTTCCCGGCCATGTTCGGCCCCGTCAGGATGATCATCCGCGCATCCTCGACGAGACGCAGGTCGTTGGGGATGAACTTCTCGCGCGGCATCATCCGTTCGACCACCGGGTGCCGCCCGGCGATGATCTCCAGCTCGTACCCGTCGTGCATCACCGGCCGCGTGTAGCCCTCGCGAGCCGCGGCTTCCGCGAGGCTCGCCAGCACGTCGAGTGTCGCGATCGCGCGCGCCACGCGCTGCAGCCGCGTGATCGAGGCCCCCACCTCCGCCCGTACCGCCTCGAACAGCGTGCGCTCGCGCGTCTCGATCCGCTCGGCCGCCGTGAGCACGCGCTCCTCGTACTCCTTCAGCGCCGGTGTCACGAACCGCTCGGCGCCGGTCAGCGTCTGCCGCCGCTGATAGTCACTCGGCACGAGGTGCTTGTTGGAGTTCGTGATCTCGATGAAGTACCCGAACACCCGGTTGAAGCCGACCTTGAGCGACGCGATCCCCGTCCGCTCGCGCTCCTCGGCCTGGATGCGCGCGATCGCATCCTTCCCGCCATCACGAAGCGCCCGCACTTCGTCGAGCTCGCGATCCACACCGTCACGGATGGTGGCCTCGTCTCCGATCTGGACCGGCGGCCGTTCGACCAGCATCGAGCCGATCCGCGCCGCCAGGTCCGCGCAATCGTCCCACTGCTCGATGATCGGCGCGAGCGCTCCCGTGTCCTGGGCGATCTCCACTCCCTCCGCTCCCTCCGCGACCTCCCCGACTTCCGCGGTTCCAGCCGTTCCTGCGGTCGCAACGCCGGACTCGCCGAGCCCCCGCATCGCGTCGACCACCCGCGGGAGCCTCGCGAGGGAGGCACCCAGCGCGCCGAGCTCGCGTGGTGTGGCCCGTGCCGCGGCCACCTTGCTCGCGAGCCGCTCGACGTCGCGGACCCCGTCCAGCGCCTCGCGAAGCCCGGCGCGCGCAAGCGCCGCACGCACCAGTCGCTCGACCGCCGAGTGCCGCGCCTCGATCGCGGTGCGCTCAGCGAGCGGCGCGAGGATCCATTGACGAAGCAGCCTCGCCCCCATCGGCGTCAGCGTGCGATCGAGTACATCGAGCAGCGTGCCCGCGGTCTCACCGCCGCGCAGCGACTCGACGAGCTCGAGGTTGCGCCGCGTCATCTCGTCCAGGGGGATCGTTCCACCGGCCCGGTCGAGCACCGGGCGGGCCAAGTGCGGGAGCCCACCCGGCTGCAGCTCGCGGAGGTATCGCAGCAACGCACCGGCAGCGCCCACCGCGGCCTCGTGCTCGTCGTCGATACCGAACCCCTCGAGCGAC
>CAYLPM010000502.1:0-4470 GCA_964385525.1 uncultured Gemmatimonadaceae bacterium | reverse complement strand
GCCGGGTGAGACTCGTGAGAGAAGAGAGGCCCCGCGGTCTCTTGCTACGCCGCAACGCTGCCTGCGCCAACCGCCGCGCTCCCTCGGTCGGAGCGGCGGCGCGTCGACTCATGGGCGCTGCGAAGACGATCGCGGCGCCCGACGGGTCGCACAGGCTGCCGACACGCTGAGATCTCCCGACAGGCCGCGCATCGGCTACTGCTCGGCGCGCGGTGCGCAGGGCGCCGCGCGTCACGCGCCCGGTGGCACCGGTCGTTCGCACCGCGTCGCTCGGCGACGATGAGTGTCGATGCTCATCGCCGAGGTCTGGGGCGGGAGCGTGGCGGTCGGCGCAGGCAGCGTTGCGGCGTAGCAAGAGACCGCGGGGCCTCTCTTCTCTCACGAGTCTCACCCGGCAGAGCCCCGCGGGCTCGCAGCGTGTAAGCCGCATAGCTGCCAAAGCCGACCGCCGCGCTCCCGCGACATAGACACCGAGGCGCCACACGGCACGCGGCACGCGCCTCACGACGTGCCGAATACCGGAACGACGACAGCCAGCTCCCGGAACCGGCACAGCGCGTTGGCCAATTTCATTTGCCGCGGCGTCCGACACTCCGGCTCGAACAGCCGCTCGCTCGCGACGAGAATCGCCGCGCATCTCGCGCGCGATGTCGCGACGTTCAACCGGTTGAGACTGTAGAGAAACTCCATGCCGCGCGGCGCATCCTCGGGCCGCGACGTCGCCATGGAATAGATGACGACCGGCGCTGCCTGTCCCTGGAACCTGTCCACCGTCCCGACCCGCACGCCGGTGCCGGCCAGTGCCTCGCTCAGTCGCGAGACGTGCGCGTTGTAGGGCGCCACGACGAGCACGTCGGCGCTCGTCACCTGCCGGACCGTCCCATGCTCGTCGATCCACCGCGAGCCCGGCGCCATGACCCGCGCGACCAGCTCGCGGACCGCCTCGACCTCCTCGACCGATGAGTTGCGGTTGCCGTCGTGACTCACGTCCACCACCCACAGACCGTTGCCCTCGAGCCCGGCGATCCCCGTCAGCGCCTGTCGCTCGAGACCCTCCTTCGGGTCGAGTCGACCCTCGTAGAACACCTCGGAGGTGAAATCGCAGATGCTCGGCGCCAGCCGCCAGGTCACGGGGAGAAACACACCTTGATCCGGCGGAATCGTCTGGTGCGTGCCCAGGATGTGCTCGAGCGCCGACGCGCTGACGCCGTCCGGGTGACTTCCCTTCTGCGGCTGGTCGAGTTGTTGCGGGTCGCCGAGCAGCACCATGCTCGTGGTTGCGCGGGAGACGGCGAGCGCGTTGGCGAGCGACATCTGGCCCGCCTCATCGACGATCAGCACGTCGATCGCGCGGGCGAGCTCCGGCCGGGCCCAGAGCCACGCCGTGCCACCGACCACCTGTGCGTCGCCCGACTCGATCGCCGCCAGTGCGGCCTCGTTCGAATCCAGCACCCGGATGCCGGAGGACGGATCCCCTTCGGCCCCGTCGCTCGTCTTCTGTGCCACACGGAGCGGAGCTCCCGCCTCGTCGGCACTCTTCACGACGTCGCGCAGCAGGTTCTCGATCACCTTGTGACTCGGACCGGTCACGCCGACCTTTTTCCCCTGCGCAACGAGCGCCGGGATCATGCGCGCGCCGGTGTAGGTCTTACCCGATCCCGGCGGCCCCTGGATCGCGAGCACGGCGTCGTCCAGATCGCCGCCGGCGCGCACGGCGAAGTCGACGACCGTTTCGCCCTCGCGACGCACGAACGCGCCGGCGCGCATCCTCGGCGGCCGGCGCAGGAGCAGGTCGCGCGCAACCGGGTTCGGCATCGCGACGCTCGAGTCCCAGGCGTCGGCGGCGGCGATTGCCTCGCCCAGATCGGAGAGTGCTTCCTCGAGCACGCCGGCGTTGATGTGCTTGTGCGCGAAGAGCGCGGTCGGATGCACGTCCGCCTGCGTCGGACCCTTCGCGATGTCGATCGTGCGCGCGGACCGGTCCACCGCGACGACATGCCCGAACGTCTTCTGCGTCTGGAGCTTCAGCTCGTCGCCGCGATCGATCTCCATCTCCTGCTCGGGATAGCGATAGCGGTCGATGACCTTGCGACCCGGTTTGCCCTTCCTGTTCAACACCGGTCCGACTCGCTCTACGAGCTCCAACCCCGCGATCGCCTTCGACTCGTCGAGCAGCTCCTCCTCGGATAGCCCGAGCAGCCGGAAGTACTCCCACCAGCCGGCCTTGTCTTCGCGGCGATGCCAATCGAGCAGATACGCCAGCAGCCACTGCGCATGCTGCGCTGCGGTCCGTTCGTCGCGCACCTCGGGAACGCCGGCGAGCAGACGCGCGCGAAGCTCGGCCACGCGCTGCGCCCGCGCGTCGACCGTCTCCGAAGGGGCGCCCTCCTTCGGCTCCGGCCGCGCCACCGCGGTCCCCGACGCTTCAACCGTCGAGCGCACCGACTCCAGCCAGTCGCGAAGCCGCAGGGTCGAGAGACAGTCGTCCGCGTTGTAGCCCTCGACCGCATCGCGAATCTCCTGAGGCACCTTCTCAATGCAGCGCAGCTCGAGGCCGTGCTCCAGCATCGCGCGGCAGCGGCCGGCGTCGTGCAGCTCCACCGCGCGCTCGAACTCGTAGAACACCTCGAGATTCTTGATCGAGTAACGCTCGATCCCCGCCAGCATCCCCTGCCGGACCACGGCGTACAGATCGACGAACCGCTCCGCCCGCAGCAGCGCGTCGAGCTCGGCTTCGCGCGTCGCGTAGCGCCCCATCAGCCGCTTGAACGCAGACGGCTCGTACGGCGCGTAGTGGTACACGTGCATCCCGGGGTGCGCCGCCGACGTCTCGACGATGAGGTCGATCACCGCCTCGAACGCCGCGCGCTCCTCGTGCTCGGTGAACGCCCACCATCCGCGGTACCGCGGCGCACCGCTCGCATCGACCGTCACGACGCCGAACAGGTACTCGCGTCCTCCCTCGGCGGCGAACGGATCGCCTTCCAGATCGAGAAACACGTCCCCCGGGCACGGCTCGGGGAGGCGACACAGCCCCGCTCTCGCCACGACCGGTCGCAGCTCGTAGGCCGGCGGCGGCGGCTTGTCCCGCGACGCGTGCTGCAGCCGTGCCTGGTCGCGCACGCGCGCCCAGCTCTCGCTGCTGCCGCGCGCGGGCTTGAACTCGAACGGCCACGGAAGCTGCGCCAGCGCGGCCAGCGTCTTCACCTCGCGCGACTCGAGCTCGCGACGCTGAAGCCGCGCGATCCCGGCGACGAGCGAGAGGTGATCCTCGCGGCGCCAGCGACCGCGGCACTCGACGGACCACGGACAGATCTCGCAGAGGTCCACCGGTTCCGGCAGGTGCGTCTCGGCGCAGACCTCGTGGCCCAGGTCGACCGTCTCCTCCATGCGCCGGCGCAGGAGACGGAAGTAGGCGGCGTAATCGTCCACGCGATACGTCTTCACCGGCGTCTCGCGGTCCGGCGTCACGACGTGAAACCGCTCGGGCCGGGTACCCTGCACGGCGGCGAGCATGTCGGAGTAGAGGCCGAGCTGGAGGATGGTGCCGGCGCGGGTCTCGCGGGCGAGCTTGGTGTCGATGATCTCGTAGGACCATTGCCCAAGCGCGGACGGTGCATCGACGCGCCGCATGACATCGGGTAGTCCGAACCAGCGGCCGTCCTGGAGCGCGCCCTGCACGATCACCTCGGCGCCGTCGCGCATCGCCGTGCGGGTCGGCTCCAGCC
Organism: uncultured Gemmatimonadaceae bacterium; assembly: GCA_964385525.1. Lineage (GTDB taxonomy): Bacteria > Gemmatimonadota > Gemmatimonadetes > Gemmatimonadales > Gemmatimonadaceae > DATKCV01. The sequence goes on along the minus strand of CAYLPM010000502.1, from coordinate 742 downwards.
GATCGTGGGAATCGAAGTCCGCCAGGCTGGTGATCCGGTGGCCGGCCGCTGCCAGCGATGCGACGTACGCGCGCTCGTGCTCCAGGCCGCGCTGGATCAGGACATCGAGCAGAGGGTCAGTGAAATGCGGGCGTACGCGGTGGCCGAGCGCCGCGGCCATGTCCAGTGCGGTACGGTGGCGGCAGCCGAGGAAGTTCGAGAGGTCTGTGGCGGAGAGGGAGAGGACGGTGCCGAAGGCTCGCATCGATCGAAGGTATGGCCGGGCGCCGACAATCGACAGGCGAAACGCACGAATCAGCCGGCGCGGAGTGCTCGATCGCCCGCGCCCGCCGGCTTGCCTGTTCGGGACCGAGCGACCTATCCTGTTCCGATGGCCACTCTCGAATCGTGTCGGACCGAGAACGTATGCGCGCCCCTCCATGTTCGGCGGCGCACGGAACGCGCGCCATGCGGGCGCGTTCGATGACGACCGATGATCGCAAGCTCGTCTACGTCACCACCGCCGGTTGCGCAGTCTGCCGCGAGAAGGCGCCGCTCGTCGACGAGCTCGCGGCGGAGCTCGGCCTGCCACTCGAGCTCGTCGACAGCGACACGGCCGACGGCGCGGCGCGCGCGGAGGCGCTGCGGGTGCGCGGCGTCCCGACGCTGGCGATCGTGCAGGGCGAGCGCGTGCCGCTTCGGCTGCTCGGGCGGATGATCACTCGGGAGAACCTGGAGTTCTTTCTCGCGAAGGAGTGAGGGC